>CALDTD010000351.1 GCA_937924345.1 uncultured Flavobacteriales bacterium
AAAGATAAAGAAATTGAAAAGGTGATGGGTAAAATACAGGATTCATTAATCAACCAATTAAACGCAGAGTTAAGATAAGAGTATGATTGGTCGTTTTAAAAATTGGACAGGAACTTATATTTATGGTTACCTTTTTGTAAAATTAGGTATAAATACTTTCTATAAACGATACGAAATTGTTGGACAAGAAAATGTACCTTACCATAATAAGCCAATTTTGTTTGCTATTAATCATCAGAATGCATTTTTAGACCCTATTTTAACGACTGTTGTAGGTAAACAAAACACCTATTACCTTACAAGAGCAGATATTTTTCAAAAGCCATTTTTAAATAAGCTATTTAGAAGTATTTACATGCTTCCTATATATCGGCAAAGAGATGGAGGAAACACTATAGAGCGAAATCAAGCTACTTTTAACGAATGCTATGATTATTTAAAAGAGAATAACATTATAATTATTTTTCCTGAAGGAAACCACAATAATCAGCAAAGTCTTCGACCTATAAAAAAAGGGTTAGTTAGGATTGCTTATGGAGCCGATGATAAGTATAATAACGAATTAGATATCCACATTATTCCTGTAGGGTTAAATTATAGTTCGTATGATGGTTTTCAGTCTGAATTTTTCATCAATTTTGGAGAGCCAATTTTATTAAACGATTATAATAAACAAAGGGAGGAAAACGAGAAAAAAACGATTACAACAATAACAAACGACATTCACAAAGGAATGAGTAAGCAAATGATAGACATTCAAAAAATGGACTATTACGAAGCTATTCACGGAATGTTGTATATGTTTCCTGAGCAAATAAATACTGCTGCGAATGAAAAAGAGGATACTTTGTATGCTAAATTTAGAGCTCAAAAAGAGTTCATTAAAAAAATAGAAGAGAAAATTGATACAGATTTAACTGTTGCTGAGAACTTAAATAAGAAAGCAAAATCTTTTATTGATTATACGAAGAAAAATAATCTAAAGTATTGGTTGTTTGATAAAGAAAAGTATTCGTTTTTTTCTATTCTCTTGTCATTTTTTGGACTCGTAGTGGGGTTACCACTGCATATTTATGGAGTAATAAATAATTATATTCCTTACAAAATACCAGTTTGGTTTGTCAACTCTAAGATTAAAGATGTAACTTTTCATGGATCGTTTAAAATGGCTTTTGGAGTGTTGTTTTTTAAGTTGTTTTGGTTGATTCAAACAATTATTGTTGCCTGTTTAACCGACGATTATATTTGGATTTTGTATCTAGCTTCGCTAGCTATTTCGGCTTTGTTTAGTTGGAACTATTGGGTGTTTTACCTTAAAACTATTGGTAAAATTCGATACAATAAGCGATTAAAAACAGAGGGTTTTAAAAAGGTAAAAGCAGACAGAGCTTATTTATTAGGTTTGATAAAGGATTAAAAATGAAAAGAATTATCATTTTAATATTTTTAGGTTATGCTTTTATAACTTTTGGACAAGTAGCAAAACAATCAACTTTCTTTTCTGGAAAGTCTAAATTAGAGATTGTACCTTTCAAATTAAATATTAAACCAGGGGTTTATCGTTCTCGTTTGGATATCGACCCAACGATTGAAAATCGTTTTAGTCAATTTTCAGGTTTTGTACAGTTATACTTTCCTTTTCAGCGATCAATAGATAAAACCAGTAGTTTTGATGGTTCAATTAATGATAGCTTAGTTTATGGACGTTTGTTTTCTATACGTCCTTTAGCAACCTTACAAGTAACCAACAGAGGCGGGAATTGTGCTGGTTTAGGAATGGAGCTTTCTTTTCGGTTATTAAAACGATTCTTTTTAGCAGCGCAGTTAAATTTAGTTTGGGTAGAAGCAAATAACAATGTTCCAGATGGTTTAAGAAGAGGGTTAAATTTTCATCATTATTGGTATGCATCTTATTTTATAAATCAAAAGATTTCTCTTTCATTAGGGTTTAATCACATTTCCAATGGAAATTTCCTATCCTCTAACCCTACAAGTGTTTTTGATATGATAACTCCTGGAGTTAGTTTTCGATTTTGATAGTTGTGTAACAGTAGTTACTTCTTAGCCAAAACTTCGGTAACGTTATCAAAACTTATATAATATTCATCTTTACTAAGGTGAGAGACATCTGCTTGAGAATTATAACCACGCATAATTAACTGACCATATTTATCGTGTATTTCAAAAGCTGTTTTGTTTGAGAAAATCACTTTTTTATTTTTCTTATTATATACAAAGTTTAGTTTTGGCTTTTCAGAGTTAATTACAATTGTTTTAGTCTTTCTAAACTGTTGTTGGTTAATTTTTTGAACTACTCTAAATTTATTTTCTCCATATACAAAATCAACTTGGTAAGTATATTTATTTAAAGCCGGAGTTCCTTTTCCTTCTATTTCTCCAATATCTACCCACTTATTCCATTTGTATTGCTGTATGTAAAATGGAAGAGAGCCATGTTCATCAGTAGTCTCCCAAGATAAAATTCCGTCTTCATTAACTTCTATTTTATTAGAGTTAAAGGTAGGTTTTGCCTTTAAAGCTTCAGGGTTTAATACTTTTGGTGTGCATCCGCGTTTATGTTTTATCTCAATCGTAACGGGGTCTTTTAGCCTAAAATCAAATACAGATAAATCAACTTCATAAGCATTAACATCAATATCGTCGGTAACTAGCTTACCATTTACACGAACTTCGAATGAACAAAAACCAATGCCGTTTGCTGTTGGACTATTGGCTACAAAGATATTTCGCTTTTGATATTCTCCCTCTAAAATAATTACCTCTTGCCCAAAATTGCTATTAACAGCTACTACTAATATAAAAAACAATATGTAACGAAAGAGTATCATCAATTAACAACCAAATTTAAGGATTAAAACGAATTCTTAGCTCATGTGTTGCAAAACAAGATCCAAAAATGATGAACAGCCATTATTTTTGGGTTAACTTACTTAACATTAGTTTTATATAAAGCATATTTGATTTAACTTTTATACAAACTCATCCCCGATACTTGGGTTAGATTTGATATCGCTAACAAATTGTTTAATTTTTTGTTCGCTACGTTTTTTACAAATTAGTAGCGTATTATCACTTTCTACAACGATATAGTCCATTAAGCCTTCTACTACAACTAATTTATTGTCAGGCATCATAATGATATTGTCCTTACAATCATAAGTTAATACTTTATCTCCTACTACTGCATTTTGCTTTTTGTCTAACTCTATATGTTCGTACAAAGACCCCCATGTTCCTAGATCACTCCAGCCTAAATCTGCTAGTAAAACTAATACGTTTTCCGCTTTTTCCATTATACCAAAATCAATAGAAATACTTTTACATTGCGGATAACTTTCGTTAATAAATTCTTGTTCTTCTGCTGAGTTGTATTTTCCAATTCCCTCGTTAAATAAAGTGTGGATTTCTGGTAAGTAATTCTTAAAAGCATTAATTATACTTCGTGCCGACCAAATAAACATTCCAGAATTCCAATAGAAGTCTCCACTTTCTAGAAACTCCTTAGCCATATCTAGCTTTGGTTTTTCTGTAAAGGTTTTTACCTTCTTTATTTCTTCAGCAATACTGTTTTCTGCTTCACAAAATTGGATATATCCATAACCAGTATCTGGACGACTTGGTTTTATACCCAGTGTAATTAATAAATCGTCTTGTTCTGCTTGTTTTAGTGCTAGTTTAATTGAGCTCTCAAACTCTTCTTGTTTCATAATTAAATGATCAGAAGGAGCTACAATAATGTTTGCATTTTCGTTTTGAGCAAATATTTTATAAGAGGCATAAGCAATACAAGGGGCAGTGTTTTTTCTACTTGGTTCTAGTAAAATTTGTTCGTCTCTTAATCCTGGTATTTGTTCTTTTACAATGTCAAAATAAATGTCGTTTGTTACGATGTAAACATTTTCTATGGGGCAAATTGCTTTAAAACGCTCTACTGTAAGTTGTAATAATGTTTGGCCTATTCCTAAAACATCATGAAATTGTTTAGGGAAATTAGTGCGACTCATAGGCCAGAAGCGACTTCCGATTCCGCCTGCCATTATTACTAAATAGTTGTTCATACAGTTGAAATATATAAGGTTAGTTATACTGACAGCAAAATGATGTTTTACTGACAGATTCCCTTATCAACAAATGTAATAAAATCTAAAAGAGCGTTAAAGTTTGTGATAGCTATTTTTATAGCTTTAACTTTTTTACCGAATTTAGTCTTTCAACCAAAGCATAAAATGTTTTCGTTTTAGATAGCCGTTTAATCGCTTTGTGACTTCTAAATTTTCTGTTAATACGACTGTTGTGGGGTAAGACATTGCATTATCTTTACCGTTTAAACTAACCGCTAGTTCATGCTTTCCTCTTGGTTTATCAGTTGGTTTAAAAAGCTGATTCCTAAAAATAATTTGCTGTTTAGACTCTGCATTTAGTTTTACAAAGTAGTAATCTTTAGCGAGTTGCTTTTTTGTCTTTTTATGATTGTAAATGTTTACATCCATTAGTTTACAATAGCCGCACCAATCTGTTTCAATTTTTACAATTACTTTTTTAGGATTGTTTTTTAGAGAGTCATTAAGGTTTTCGAACTTAGTCCAAGCGATTGTTTGCCCTAGTATTAAGTTAGAAAATAAAATTATGGATAATATGAGAACAGTTTTAAATCGCATTACTTTTTACTAAACTCATACCTCAAACCAAAGAACCCCGTAATACCTTGAAAAGAAGTATAAACATAGGTTGGGTCGAAAGTGTAGTTATTAGGATTGTTATTAATAATGTCTTTGTCAAATGGATCAAAAGCACGTAATATTGAATTTGCTGGCGGTGTAAAGTTTAATAAATTTCTAACTCCAAGAGAGATTTTCCAGCTGTCTTTTATATTCTTTGTGATTTTAATATTTTGAATACTAAACAACGGTGATTTTTCTGGTCTAAAGTCATTTTCAAATACGGGTAAAAACATAGGTCCATAAGCATTTCCAGTGTAATCTATCGATAATTT
The DNA here is from genome assembly GCA_937924345.1 of uncultured Flavobacteriales bacterium. Classification (GTDB taxonomy): domain Bacteria; phylum Bacteroidota; class Bacteroidia; order Flavobacteriales_D; family Parvicellaceae; genus S010-51. The sequence goes on from CALDTD010000351.1 coordinate 5,015, forward strand.
TTGTTTTAAGAATTTATAAGAAATACCCCATGTTCCGGTTATATTTTCAGTTAGTAACTGTGGAGCTTTTACAAGTTGTCCTGCATCATTCATTTCGTTGGTGTAAACATCCATAACTGTTGCGCCTAGATTTATAGTTAGTGGAAATTCAAATAAGAGTTTTGCGTTTAAGGAAATTCCCTTTGAAACAGCATTTCCAGCTAAGTTATCATAAATGATTTTGTCGCTATTGGTTTCGTAATCGGGAATTATCTTATTCGAAAAATGTGTGTAAAAAACTGAAGCATCCAATGTGATATAAGACCATTTTGTATTTATTCGCTTTTCTAAATTTAAATTTCCATTGTGCGAACGTTCTGGGTTGAGCTGACTAGCAATCTCTACAGTTCTAGCACCAGTTAAAGCTGCATGATCTTCTGTGAAAACATTTACAACTCTAAATCCATTTCCATAGCCTAATCGTGCAGTGAACTTTGGAGAAGGTGAATACTTAAAGTTTAATCGAGGTGTAAAAATTGTTTTATGTTTGGTATGATAATCTAATCGGATGCCTGAAAGTATTTTTAGGTTTTCGTTAATGTCAGTGCTATTTTGCACAAAAACACCAGGGTAAATATCTATTGTTGGTTGATTCGTTGGGTTAATAGAATCTAGACTTTGAGTTGCAAAAGAGTTGTCGTCGTAATATTCATAACGCGTAACTAACCCCGAAACAAACTTGTTTTTTAAATTCCACTGTTTATCCCAAATTAACTGGCCAAAGCCAATTTGCTGTAAAGCATTATAAGAAGTTGTTCCATAAAACGAATTTTGTAAATGGTTACTATACGAACCGCTTAGGATTAGTCTTTCTTTAGTGGGGATTTGATACTTTCCTACAATTTCAAAACGAGTAGTATAGATAGATTCTCCATAAACACTATCTCCTCCTCTAAAGGTCGGATTCCATTGTAATTCTCCCCCCCAGCGATCTTCGTATAAATAACGCATTAGTAGAGAGGCTTCTCTATCTTTTTTTCGTTTAAAATCTATTTTGTTGAACAAAGAGATTCTATTTTGCTGTGTAATGTCTGTAAAGTTATCTCCGTTTTTATCAATTGGTTTTGTATTGTTAAAATAATCTACACCTAAATTACCAGTCGCTTTTCCTAGTTTATATTTTACGCTTAAATCTGTTTGTAATTCTCGCCAAGTAGAAATCGAAGTTCCAAAAGAAAACTCTGGTGCTTCTTCTGCTGTTTTTGTAATTACATTTATTAATCCTCCTACTGCTTGCGAGCCATACAAAGTTGAAGCAGGACCTTTTACAACTTCCATTTGTTGTATTAAACTTGTGGGAATTCCCTGCAAACCATAAACAGAAGATAACCCTCCGACTAAAGGCATTCCATCAATTGTAATCATTGTGTAGGGGCCTTCCATTCCGTTTATGTGAATATCTCCGGTATTACAAACGGCGCAATTTAATTGAGGTCGAACACCGTTTATATTTTGTGTTGCCTCAAAAAGCCCTGAAACAGGAATTTTATCTATGAAAGAAGAGTTGTAGACCTCAATAGGAATGGGACTTTCTCTTTTAGAAACGGCCGACAATGTTCCACTTACAACAACTTCTTCTAAAGCGGCTATTTCTTGAAGTTGTACAGAAATATTTGTGTCTTTTTTTGAAGTAATTGCTATGCATTTCGTTTGATAACCAATAGCACTTATAAATAAAACACTAGTTGGTTGTTTTACTTCGAATGTAAAATCTCCTTTAAAATCTGCTGCTACACCAGTCTTAGAAATACTATCAAAGATATTTGCAAAACTAACTTGCTCGTTATTTTGCGCAACGACAACTCCCGAAATAGAGGTTTGCCCTAAAACAATGTAGGATACAATAATAAAAAAACAACTGAGTATGAAGTTCACTTTTTAGCATTGTCTAAAAATTAACTTAATACAAATCTAAAAATTATATTTGATATAACCTCAATTAAATAACTAGTACCATTTATTAAGTGCTTACATCGTCCCCATTCTAGTTTTTACACCTTTTCTACCGTCGCACTTGCGAGGTGCTTTTTTACTTGCGCTACATGAAGCTAAAAACAATACGATTAAGCCGAAGACAACACTTTTTTTGATATTCATAAATGATGGTTTTGAGTTTATACATAAAATCAGAGTTAAAAGTTACACTAAAATCTTTAGCTTTGCTTTTATGAAATTAATGATGTTTTTCTTTAGTACTATTTTATTTAATGTAGTTTACTCTCAATCTGATAAAAATATAGTGTCTGAATCTTTTGAAATAAAAGGAGTTAACTATTCAATTATAAATACAAATAAAATTAAGCAAGTAAAATCTAATAACCAGATTATAATTGAATCTTACGAGGCTAGTAAATTATTTTCAGTAATTGATGAGTCTTTTTCAGAAGTCTTTTTTGTAAGCATTATTGAAGACAGTACGACTAAAGATATATTTGCAGAGAAAATTATAAATGTTTTTAACTCTGAAGGAAAAGTTATTCTTGACGGGGTTAAAGCTGCTGGAGTTTTGTTTAGAAATATAGTGAAGACTGTAGATTATAGGCAAGGGTTTCAGACTCATCATGGTAACTTATATTATCCTTTTTTTAGCCATTCTACTCGACTTTTTGATCATAATAAGAAGTCTAATGATATTGATAAATTTTCAAATTCTTTTATTGAATTTTACATTGAAAACTCTAAAGATGACTACCTACCTCTAATTGAACTATATAATGTAAAAGGGAATAAATTAATCTCTAGAAATGATAGTGTTTCTCAATATGGAATGATTAATGATGATTTAATCTTATTGAAGTCTTTTAAGGAGGTAGAGGATGATAGGGTTCGTGGTCAAGGAATAGTAACAATAGGAGGCACTAAAAACTACACTGGTGTCTATTCCAGGAGATCTATGAAATATGTAGTCCCATTAAACTCTATTGCATACTCAGTAAATGTTAAAAATGATTACGTTTCATTATTTTCGAATTCAACTCATCTTTTTAGATTACAAAATGAACTCACCCTAATACATAAGTTAAATGTTGACTCTGATTTCTTCTTTGCACCTGAAGTTTTAGTACAAGAAAGTGATAATAATTTGTATGTTGGTATCGCAAAAAAATATAAAGATCCTCAAAGGTTAGAGGCTGAATATTTGAAAGGTGTAATGAATATAACCAAAGGAAAAGTAGTTATTCCTGCTGAGCATAATAGTTTAGAGTTTAAACTTTATGGACCACGAGAAGGTCTTGTAGAGACATATTCTAATAGTAAGTACCAGTATTTTGATGAGAACTTTAATAAAGTAGAATGAAAACTTATATCCTCACTTGCAATGTAAAAAAGTAATTTCGGGGAGGAGAAGGAATTATTCCAGGTCCAGGGTAAGCTGTTGCTCTTCGGGTAAAGTAAATACTATTGGTAAGGTTGTTAATTCCTGTTTCTAGTTGCATCATTTTCCATTTGTATTTTACCGACCAATCTACAATAGAGTAGGCAGGTATTAATCCATTTACCGCATTGGCTTGTTGTTGTGTATTGGTCGCATCAGAAAAATGTTCTGAGGTATAAGAATACTGAAATTGTGTGCTAAAGTTCTTGTAAGCAATACTTAGCCCCGTTTTAAAAGTAAGTTCGGGAACTAATTCTACTTTTTTGTTGTTAAACGCAGGTTCTAAGGAGTTTACATAGCGTGCGTCTGTAAATGCTGTATTTACAAATGTTCTTACCCCTAGTTTAGAAGTATCACTTACCAATAGTTTCCACCAATCTACGGAAACTACACCTTCTACTCCTTTGGTTATCGATTTTGAAATGTTGGTACGGTATTGAAAAACATTAAATAATACAGGGTCTGTTTGTATCGCAGTTCCTATTCTGTTGTTGTAAGAAAGTAAGAATAAAGAGACATCATAATTAATTTTATTTCCTAATAATCCTCTTACCCCTAAATCAAAATTATACCCCTTTTCGTCCTCTAAGTTTGGATCTATTTTAAAGTTCGGATTTTGAATTTGCATATCTGTAAAATTGATGCTTCTATAATTTTGAGATGCATTAGCATAAACCTCCAACGAATCACTCTGTTTATAGTTTAGTCCTAACCCACCAATTACAAATGCACGGTTATTTTGACGATTGTCGTTTATACGTTCATCAAAAACAATATTTCCAGCTAAGTCTGTTACCGTGTTTCTAAACCAACCGTTTGCATTGGTATTTATCGACTCGAACCTTACACCTGGTGTTATGCTAAATTTAGACGTTAACGTAAAAATATGCTCTACAAAAGCAGCGATATTTTGGCTTGGAAACTCATAGTCCGAACCTTCAACATTAGTGGGGTTTAAATAATTAAAATTTGGATTTGCTGTACTGTCTGCTAATCCTTGCACACTATGGTTATAACCTCTGTAATAACGAAATCCAGCAACAAACGCCCAAATATTGTCTTTAACATCGTATGTTTTTAAAAAACGTGTTTCATTCCCAAAATTCATAAATTCTCCCAAGATATAGTCTCGCTCTGTTAACGGGTCAACTCTATTAATTTGTTCTAGAACACCTAACGCTTTTCGATTGCCAATAAGCCCAAAAAAACGACTATTTAAACGAGAAGAAGCATTAAATTCATGATTGAATCGTAGTGCTGCTAAATTCCAATCGACTTTAAACCAGTTTCTAGCACGGTAGGAAGTGTCGGGATTTGTTGCAAACTGAAAATCGGTTAATCCACCAGGTTGTTGTGCTAAATAATTCATTTTGGTAAACTCTATATTTGCACTTGTTTTTTCGTTAAAAAGATATTGCGCATTTAGTCCTGCCGCGTATACTTCAAACCCAGAGTTGGGTCTAAAGTCTTCTCCAGTTTTGTACTGTCCATAACCATAATAATTCCATCTTTTAGTACTTCCGCTTAATGAAACAAAAGTATTTGATAGACCAAATGATCCAACTGTTTGTCTAGCTGTAGCCTCTAGCTTTTTCTCTTCATTGCCTGTTTTTAAAACAAAGTTGAGTAGACCACCAAACTGGGTTCCGAATTGCAATGCTGCTGCACCTCTTATTAATTGAATTTTTTTTACCGCTTCGGTTGGTGGTGTATAGTAAGTTTCTGGATACCCCAATGCATCTGCGCTAATGTCATAACCGTTTTGTCTTGTATTATAATTAGATGTCCTAGTTGGGTTTAACCCTCTTCCTCCAATTCCGAGTTGAATTCCAGCACCGTCACTTTCCCAAATATTTAACCCAGGAATTTGAGCATATATTTGTCTTCCTTGATTTACAGCTTTATTACCACCAATATCTTCTATGGTAATTACTTCGTTTTTCTTTCCTTGACTTATTAATACTCCTTCTATTGGGCGCATACGTTGTGTTGGGCCAACTCTTTTTTTGCGATTTTCAGCGACTTCAACCTCTTCTAATTCGAAATTGAGTGTTTTTAATGTTAGATTTACTTTAGTGGCCGGTTTACTGAGTGTTACGATTTGTTTTATGGGTTTAAAACCTAAAGTATAAAAGGTAACCTCATAATTTCCATAAGGAATAGAGTCTGTTTTATAGTTGCCCTTGTTGTTGGAATAATACGTTTTGTTTAATGTGGGAATGACGATTGTCTTTTTCGGTTCAATGCTCTGTTGTTTAGTTTTTATTGTCCCAAAAATCACACCTTTGTTTTGCCCAAAGAAGTGCATGTTGCTTACGATTAATAATAGAAATAAGCCATACTTATTCATACGATATAATCCAGTTTTTTGGTGCAAATCCTCTTTTTTCTTTTGCTAAATTCACAGATGGGTCTATAAAAGTTCTACTCCCTTTATTGAACAAAGATACGCTAACGTTGGCATATATAGCGGGGTTTTCTATTTTTTTGGAATTACCATTTAAGTTATAAGTAAAGCCGTTAAATTCATCGCGAAGGAAATGCGCATATTGCAAAATCATGTCGGGTTGGGTTGACATCATTTTTTCTTGTTGTGGTGTAAGGTAGTCCCTATTGTTTATAATTAAACTTTTATTGTTCGTTGGGTCTTGTACTTTAAACTCTGCATAGCCCGATTTTTCTATTAGCATAACTCTCCAACTAAATCGATAACCTTGCTCGGTCCAGAATAATTTACCTTTGTAAATTAAATATCGAAAAGGAAGAAGTATCTGTAGTCCAAAAAATATAATGAGTAATAATTTAGTGCTAGTATTCGCTTTTTTATTTTGTAAAACCAAAGCTTTAGATGCTTTATTCTTTTTTAAAATGGAAAGCGCTTTTTGATGAACCTTAGGGTTAAAAAAGATAGTTGTACTTACAATCATTACGTAAGGAAATACACCAATAGGAAACATGGTTGCTGTTAGTATATGAAAACTTACAACGATTAAATATCCTAATATTCTAAAGCGATTATTAATGAGTAAAAATGGAATAAATAAATCGAAAAACATTCCGCCCCAGCTGAATAAATAGGCAGTAGTATTATACTGCATTAAACTCCCAATTAATGGTAGGTCTGTTTGGTGTTTTAACCAATTTATTAATGGTTGAGCTTCGACAAGCCAATGGTAATTGATTTTTGCAATTCCAGCAAAGAAATATACCATTCCCAATTGTAATTTTATGCTATTTATTGTCCAACTGGGCACAGTTAGCTTTTCTGTTACAATTTTTAAATAAACATCTAGCGATAAATAACGGTTTGCCGGAATAAATATAAGTAGAAAACAGATTAAACTTACAAAGTAATAGTGGTTGAGATAATTGGTTTTGTCTATTAATTCTACGTAAGTAAATACTAAGAAATAAGTAATTGTGGCAAAACGATAAAGGCCTCCGATTATGATTAAAATACTTGATGTCAACAAGTAAATGAAAATCAAATTCATTCCAGTTTCGCTTAATGGCTTTACCCAATCAAAGCCATAATAGGTAAAAAAAAAGGTTGGCTCCACGTATAAATCATAAATCCAACCTTTAGCAATAAAACGTGCTGTACTGAAGAAAAGTAAGCTTCCAAAAAGAATCCTAAAGGTGACTAAAGGCGCAATACTTTTTGGTGTATTTACAAATCGATGTAAAGCGTTCATGACTTATTTTTTCAATCTCCGTCGTTATCTTGATACGTTACTAAAACGCCAAGAGCAGAGGTCATATCTACTTTTATAAGTGGAACTAATTTTTGCATTTCTTGGTAGGTCGCCATTACTTCAGCATTATTATTTGTCACTTCTTCCGATAAAGGGTTAATATGCCCGTTTAGTGCTGATTTAATTTCAGTAATCTGATTTTCAATAGCAATTTCCAGGTTTGTTCCGTTTGCATCTTTTGCAGTTACAAAGTTTATATAATCATCTAGGCCTTGTCCCTCGTTATTCCCTTCAAAACTATTTCCTTTTATATAGTTATTTAATCCTTCCATTGCAGCGATGGAAAAAACTATAGACTGTTTAGAATATAATCCTTCAACATGTTGTGGCATTGGTTGTTGAGAAAAGCCATTAAATACACCAGAAGGTAAGCCTAATTTACCTTTTCTAATATTTGTTTCGTAGTGAGAGCTTAAGCCGTTTATTAATTCGCTTACAGAAGAACCTTCAGAGTTGTCAGAGTTATTGGCTTTAAATGTCTCTGAGTAGCTATTTTCCCAAGCGGAAAGTATTGAGGTCGCGTTTGTTTGTAGCTCATCAGCAACTGCAAATAAATATTCTTTAGCTCCAGTTGTATTTGTAAAGTAATCTACTATTTCTTGTTCGTTATTACCCGTTCCGAATAGAAGATAATCTAACGCTTGAAAGCCTTTTGCATCAAAGTTGGCAGGTATTTGTAAGTTGTAAGTTCCGCTAGAGATATTATTGTCAATTAAATCTGTGTCTACAGGGAATATATTTGTCTGTGCTGTTAGGCTAATGTCTTTCGAAGGTCCAAAATCTATAAAAGAAACTGTTTGCCATTCTATGCATGCTGACTTCCAGGTTGTTCTTAATTCGTTTAATGTACTAATACTTGGACCATTATTAAAAGTCTCAACTTTTGATACCAAGTTTACTGTACTTGCTTTATAATTAGTATAACCCGGAATAATGTAGTTGTCTGCTAAATTACTAAGCATTTTTGTTCGATCGTAAGCCCCAACATTATTAAACTCACAAGAACCATCATCTTTTTTTGCTTTGCTGTCGTAATTGCTAGCATTCGAATCGGTACAACCTTTACGATTACAACTTTGCGTTGTTAGACCTACAATTACAGATATTCCAATAAAAATTGTTTTAATACTCATCCTTATTTATTTAAGCACAAACAGAAGCATCGTTTTTCTGATGCTTCTGTTTTAAATTAATGTTATATTTCTTATAATTCAGCAACTTTACTAGTTAACCCTGTTTTACTTGCTATATTATCTATTGCAGTTTGTAAGCTCGTTAAAGTTACATTGTTAAAGTCTGTCCCTATACCTACCAAAACTGATGTAATTTCAGATGAAGTCATTCCTCCATTACTAGCTCTGTAACCATACTTCATACCTGTTAAGAAAGCTACTGCTTCAGAAATTACATGGTTTCTTGCTGTTGCATTAGAGATATTTTCTTTAGCAGATTTTAAATAATGAATTGCTGTTCCCGCTGCTAATTTTTCCATTTCTATATTAATAACCTCTACTTGAGCATCTCTAGTTTCATAATCTTCGTTAGAAATTGCCGCTCTACCTTTTCTAAATGCTTCAGCTATTTTTGTTTTAGAACCTAAAGCTGCTTCTCTACTAGCGGCATATTTTCCCCAAAAGCGATCTGTTCCATTTGTTGGGAAATCAACTTCAGAAGTAAAGTAACCATAAGCTTCATCCCAATGATGTTCCATTTCTGTATAGTACTTTCCATTTGCAGCGTCCACTGCAGTAGTATTGTCATCACTATCAATACCAGAAAGATAGTTCATCGTCATTTGATTAGTAAATACAGCTCCCATCAATCCTTTTTCGATTAATTGAACAAACTCTTGACCATTTCCATTCATTAAATAAGGACCTTTTACTCCATCATTTGGCCATACACCACCATTACCAGGAGCTCCGTTTTCTTGTCCAGTTGTTGTTGTGGCGCTTAACGACCCTAACTCATCCATATAATTTTCAAATACAGATTGAACACCAGTGTCATTTCCTGCAGTCTTACTTTTTAGTTGTTTTGAAGAACCTGTCATTCCTAAAGAATTCACATCTGCCCAAGTATATCCACTATTGGCATACATATCTTTAAGCGTTTGTGCACTTACTGCAGTACCTGCAGTGTTAGCTGTTTTCATGTAAGTTGTTAGTTCACTTAACATGTCTAAACGCTGTTGCTGACCATTAAAATCTACAGTGTTATTACCGTTTTCGTCTTCGTAAGTATATGTTGTAGGTATTTCGTAGGATGGTTGTGGCTCTATTAAAATATATTCGCAAGATCCATCATCTTTTTTTGCATCTGCGCTGTAGTTGCTTGCATTTTCATCTGTACAACCTTTCTTAATACAACTTGTGGTAAAAAGTAAACTACTTCCCAAAGCCAATAGAGCTACAGTTTTTCTTTGCATATCTTATTTTTATTTAGACTTAATATAAATAGAGTGCAAATATAGTTGTGAGGCTTTCAATTTACAATACCACAAAAATGGTATTTATTTATTTTTGGATGTTTTTTAAGCAAATTATCTTGATTTTACTACATAAAAAGAACTTTTACGTTACTGCTAAATAGTTTAATGGCAATAGCTAAAAGTATAATTCCAAATACTTTTTCTAGAACAGCAATACCACCTTCGCCCAATACACGTTCAATCTTTTTAGTCATAATTAAGACAATATATACAACTAACATGTTTACTAGAATAGCAATAAAAATGTTGAGTTGATGAAATTCTGCGCGCAGAGAAATAATAGAGGTCATTGTTCCTGCTCCAGCAATTAAGGGAAAGGCTAACGGTACAACAGAAGCTACTTTAGACTTTTTCTTACCTCCAGAAGAAGTGTGCTTAAAAATTTCTACTCCTAGTACCATTTCTAACGCCATAAAAAATAGTACAAAAGAACCTGCTACAGCAAATTCGCTAGTTCCAATTCCAATAACGCCCAAAAGACTTTCTCCTAGAAAAAGAAAAGCAACCATAATTGAAAATGCTATGATTGAAGCCTTTATTGGACTTATTTCTCCTGCATTTTTTTTTATTTTTATAATAATAGGAATAGAACCGACGATGTCTATTACAGCAAAAAGAACCATAGATGCTACACCTATTTCTTTTAAGTTAAATCCGAATTGTGCTAACATTATTGTTGAGTTATAAATTGTTCGATAGTAATTGGAAAGTGTTCTTTTTCTAGGGCGCTTATTTTTTGTTGTAAAGACGAAAGTGTTTCTTCTTTTTCAATCTTGCAGGTGGCTTGTTTTATGATTTTACCATCATCGTATTTTTCGTTTACTAAGTGAATGGTAATACCTGTTTCTACTTCCTTATTAGCTAAGACAGCTTCGTGTACATATTTACCATACATTCCTTTTCCGCCATATTTTGGTAATAAAGATGGGTGAATGTTTATGATTTTATTTGGAAATGCTTCCAGTAAATTCTGTGGAATTTTCCACAGAAAACCAGCGAGAATGATAAAGTCTATTTCCTCATTTTTCAGTAATTGTAGAACGTTGCTTGATTCAAAAAAGTCAGTTTTGCTAAAGGGGAAAGCTTTTACGTTTGCCTGTTCGGCATGTTTTAATGCTCCTGCACTTTTTTTGTTTGATAATATAAGGCTAACATTTACAGAGTCATTTTTTTTAAAATGCTGAATAATGTTAAAGACATTACTTCCTGTGCCAGAAGCAAATAGTGCGATTTTTATAGAGTTCTTTTGTTTCATTTAAGCAAATGAGCTTTTAAAATTTCGCGCAAAGGTACATATAGAATATTTGCTAGTACATTATTATAGTGTTAACTATTTATGATTATTATATGATTAAAGAGTAAGTAACCTGTAGAATACTTTTAAAGTTAACAATTCAATCTCCTTTAATCCCTCTCAATTAAATTATGTTATTTATTTTTGTGGAAGTAACTAGGAATAATTGGGTTGCTATACCCTAAAATTTAAACACTATTTACTTCAAACTATTTAAAGAGAGTTCTCTACCTAACTTTAGTGGTTTTAGTCAGTTCGAGTAGTTTTGCGGAGTGGTAACAGAGAGAAATTATATCGAGAACTGATTTACGCTCTTGACCCAAGTTCAATCACTTCTAAGTCTTTAATATTACCATTTTCTAAAGTAAATCGGAG
>CALDTD010000352.1 GCA_937924345.1 uncultured Flavobacteriales bacterium
TCTAAGCTTAATCCTAAATTACTTCGCCAAGTCGTAACTTTTGGTCCTTCGTAATCTAAAACAGTTTCATCCCAGTCTTTCTGTGTTATGGTCGAACGTTTTCCCCATGTAATTATATTTTCCTCAGCATTAAAACCTTCTTTTTGGACAATCAATGCATTTATTTTATCATAAACATGATTACTTGCTTTCTTTCCCTTGCTAGAGATTACATACATTCTTTTTTCGGGGCGTGTAAAGGCAACATAAAATAAGTTTAAATTATCTAATGTTACATCTTGCTGCTCCTTCTCATAAACATTCTCTAAATTTAAATGATGAAGTGTATCTTTCTTTATAGGTGCAATATATTTTGGGATTTTATAATCAACAACGCCTTCTGTATCAAACCAAGTAAAATCTACAAATTGATGGTTTTTATCTGGCCAATCAGCAAATGGAACAATTACAACAGGGTATTGTAATCCTTTAGACTTGTGAATGGTTGTAATTTGAACCGAGCTATTATTTCCGCCACTATTTACAGGTATTCTCTCTTTGTTATCTTCAAAATAAACAATGAAATCTTGTAAAGAAGAAGTGTTTTTCTTAGTGTACCCTTGAATGGTGTTTAGAAACTGATCAATATAGGCATCAAAACGATTTAATTGAAAAACTTCTAACAAGTAAATTGTTTTGTCATAAAGGTTTAGGCTTTCGAAATAATGTAAATTTAGTTTTGGATACTTTTTAAGTAAAAATCCTTTAAAATCGATCGATTTACTGTAGGCATTATTTTTTTCGGATGGAACTCTCCATTTTTCATGAATTACAGAAAGGTGCTCTTCTTTTTGCAGGAATTGTAAACATTTTAGAATGGCATGTTCATTTTCATTATTAATAATTATTTCTAAAAAAGCAATCAAAAATTTAACCTCTTCCGAGCTTCCTAAAACAATACTATCAGAAGAAACAACAGGTATATTATTCTCAGTAAGAAATGCCGCAATTAATTTACCATCTTTATTTGTTTTGGTAAGAATAGCAATGTCTTTATAAACAAATCCATCTGATAAGCATTCTTGAATATATTCTAGTGTAAACGCTAATTTATTAGGTTTAATTTCTTCTTTACCACCTTCTAATATTTTATAAGAAACATAGCCTGCTTCTTTTTTTACCGTTTCTTGTTCAATTCCTTCGTAAATGGCTTTAATAGCGTTTGAATCAGATAGTGTTGCTAATTCACTAAATAACCAATTATTAAATTCAATTATATTGGTGTATGAACGATAGTTTTTTTTGAGTTGATCTACATGTGCCGCATTGTCAAATATTCGATTAATATTTTGTAAATCATGAAAATCACCTTTAATAGTTGGTAAATCTATAAACTGATTAACAGCTCCACCTCGCCATCTATATATTGCTTGTTTTGCGTCTCCTACAATAAGATTTTTATTCCCACTACTTAAAGAATCATAAACTAATGGAACTAAATTATTCCACTGTAAATTAGAAGTGTCTTGGAATTCATCAATTAAAAAATAATGGTAGCGATTCCCAATTTTCTCATAAATAAAAGGGGCAGGTTCGTCTTTTACGACTTGGCTAATTATTTCGTTAAAATCATTTAGAAAAACGATGTTACTTTCCTTTTTTATATCTGTAAGTACTTTGTTTATAGAGTTCAACAAAGAAAATCCAATAAAATGCTGATTAAATAAGTTTTGAGTCGTTAATTCATCATTAATTTTTAATAAAGTAGCTGTTTTCTCAACCAATTCATCATGAATACTATCCAAAGCATTTTTTATGTGCGCTTTAGCAGATTTGGTATACCAATCGTCATTGACTAAACGATTGCGCATAGTATCTGTAATTTTTGCTTCCTCAATTTTTTCATTCGCAAAAGCGTTATACATTTTGCCAAAACCATTTTTCTTACCCGACAAATCCCAAATACTTATCCCTTGATTTTCTATGATTTGAATGGTTTCTAAACTAATTTTCTTTAGCGATTGTTTGAGTTCATTAATTTTTTTAAGAACCTCTTTTTGGATACTAATAAAGTAACTTAAATCAACATCATTAAGCTCCTCTAGTGCTACTTTTCCTTCGTCTTTTTGAAGGATTTGGGTTAGACTTTTTAGCTTTCTCTCAATATCTCCTTTTTCACTATTGTCTATTAATTGCTCCGAAAATTGAATTAAATAACTTGTTAAGTTTTTATCGTTACCAACTTCACTTAGTAGTAATTCAATACTTCGATTTACAAATAAATTTACATCCGATTCTAGCTCAAAATTCATGTTTAAACCAAGCTCACGTGTAAACGAACGAATAATTCGGTGTATAAATTTATCGATGGTAAGAATATTAAATTCTCCATAATGATGAATAATGTGCTGAAATATGCTAAGACTCCTGTCTGCAAGTTGATTAGCAGGTATGGGTACAACATTAAGGTAATCGTTCATTAACGCAGAATCTTCTCCAGAAGATAAAAGTTTTAAAGTTTCTAAAACTCGCTCCTTCATCTCATTAGCAGCTTTGTTGGTAAAAGTAATTGCTAATATTTTTTTAAATAATAGTGGGTCTTTAGCATTTAAAAGTATAGAGATGTACTCTTTAACTAAAGTATATGTTTTTCCCGATCCTGCAGAAGAACGAAAAATTTTTAAGGGTTTACTTTTTTTCATTTATAGAAGAGCGTTGCAGACTTAAGTTTTAAGTTGAATTAAAAACAAAAACGATTATTAGACAATATAATAAAAAGATAAAATACTCCGTTCATAAATTAATTTAAACTTTTAATTAGTTATACAATGAAGGTAATAAGCGTGTTTGTAATATTGAGTTTCGTATGTTTTACTGGGGTAGGGCAAGAGAAAGAATCAGAAGAGGCGTTTAAACCACTGACTAAACATTTTTTAGGTTTTGAAACAAGAGCTTTTACAGGTAATGGTGGATTGGTTGTTAGTTACCGTTATTTATTGAATAATAAATGGAATTTATTGGTTTCTGGAAGCGCAGTATCTAGAGATTTATCATTAGGATTAAGGAATAAGGTCGTAGAAATTGTAGATTCAATAAGTTATGTTTATTCAGATTTATACAATCATAGTACTACTTATGAATATGAATTAGGAGTAGAAAGAAATTTTTCAAAAGATAAAATAGACTTTTTTATAGGTGGAAGTGGGCGATTTATTTTTGATCAAACAAGTACGTTTGAAAACCTTTACTTAAGAACTGTTGGAGATGATCTAAACTCAGGTTTCTTAGAAAATGATCTAGGAAATTATAATCAGAAGATTAAGTCTAATTCTATAGGGCTAACATTCTCTTTAGGGTTAAAGTATAGTTTGACGAGAAGATTAAAACTCCTTCTTAGAATGGAAAATGCGTTAGATATATATTTAGATAATGCTAATTTATTCGTAGGAAGTGATACCTATTACAAAGGTAGTCGAGAAGAAGTTAATATATATGAAGAGGATATAAGTTTGTACAATAGGTTTAATATTGGTTTAATGCATCAGTTTTGAACCAAAAAAAAGGATTAATACAGTTGTATCAATCCTTTTTTTGCTTTGTAAAAAGTTTTCGTTTATCTATTATCAATTTCGTCTACTCCTGCATGTTTAGCAGCAATCCATTTGAATTTACTATCGTTAATTGAAGTATTAGGAGTCAATTTAGTAATTGTAAATTGCACAGTAACCGCATCTCTTGTTTTAATTGTAACTTTTTCTAGTCTATTTTTGGTAGCGTTTATTTTTAAAATAACAGTATGGTATTTACTTTCTTTAGGGTTCATTGGGTATAATCTTATTTCTGTAACACCATTTTTTACTCCAAAATGTTTGTACTTAAAGTTCTTTTCCCAAATTGTCATCAATTCAGCTGGGTTAATCCCACCATCTAAATCTTCTATAGCATCAATGTAACATTCGTTATCTTCTTTTGCATGAGTCCAAACCGATTCGCCATCGCTGTATACATCCCTATCTTCTGTGTTGTAATAGAATTTAGTTCCTTTAGTATATGCTTTTCCAGATTGGTTTTCGTTAATGTCTGCACTTTTAATAGCTAGTTTAAAGTCGATAACCATGGTTTCATAACCTTTTAGCTCTTTTCCTAATTTGTCTAGTATTTCTTTTGCTTCTTTATCTTTTTCAGGGTTACTTTGAGCAGTTAAATTAAATCCTAAGATGATGCTGATTATTAATACCGTTATATGTTTCATAATAAATATTTCTAATTTGTTTTCTTGCTTTATTGAAATAACTGTGCCAAAAGTAAGCATAATAAAATTTTCTAAGACTAATTTTAGAATGATGTAGCTTAAAAAAAAGTGTCTTAACTATTTTTTAAGTTAAAGAAAGTCTGCTTGTTTGTTTTTATTCACAAAATAGCGTTAATTTGTTCACTAAACTAATTTTAACAAGATGATTAAAAATTACAATTTAATATTTAAATCGATTTTTACAGCATTAATTACATTTATTGGAAGTTATGGTCATGCTCAAGGGAATTGCGCTAATTTTATACCAATATCTTGTGGAACACCATATACAGGTACAACAGTAGTAGGTCAGTCAAATAATGATTTTTATGGATGTCTTCCTAATGATGAAATGGGATGACCAGAAAAGGTACACCGTTTTACACTAACAGAAGAGTCAAATTTGTCGATAGTACTATCTGGTTTTACAGCAAATTT
>CALDTD010000353.1 GCA_937924345.1 uncultured Flavobacteriales bacterium
TAAATTGAACCATGCTGTTCAATTTTTGAGCATTTGTACATGTAACATATTGATGAGATATGTTTTCGTTGGTTAAACCATAACTTTTAACTACAACTTGTTTGGGGTTGTTAGACATGTAATTCTTTACAATTTGTTGAACCTCTCTTCCCATCGTTGCGGAAAATAGCCATGTCTTTTTATGATGAGGTGTTTTACTTAAAATAGCATCTAACTGAGATTTAAACCCCATACTTAGCATTTCATCAGCTTCGTCAAGCACAACTGTTTTTACATCACTCAGGTTAACTAATTTCTGATTAATTAAATCTACTAACCTTCCTGGAGTAGCTATAATTATATGCGTAGGTCTTCTTAATCTTTCTTTTTGAATGTCTATTTTTTCGCCCCCGTAAACAGCCTCTAGAAATATTTTCTCAGAGTATTTAGTAAACTTAAAAAGTTGTTTTTTTATTTGCTGAACTAATTCTCGAGTTGGTGCTAAAATTAAACCTTGAACTTTTTTTTCTTTAGCATCAATTTGTTGTAAAAGTGGTAATCCAAAAGCAGCAGTTTTTCCAGTACCTGTTTGTGCAAGACCAATAAAATCTTCTTTTACTTTATTTAGGTAAGGAATAGATTGGGTTTGAATTTCTGTGGGTTCAGTAATTTCTAATTCAGTTAACCCTTCAATAAATTCATTTTTTACACCTAATGCTTTAAAATCGCTCATTTTCAATAAATTTTGATGCAAAAGTAAAAGAATTAGTCGAAACAAAATTGGTCTGCACGTTTATATTATGATTAGCGGGCGAAAAAGGTTTGTAATAAAGGTGAGATGCCTCACTATTACTGATTAATTTTTTTATTTTTGTTCACATAAATTTAACATTTCGTTATTAATCGAAGTCAATCAAATATTAGAATGAAAAAAGTAATTATTCCAATTTTAACGAGTCTTATTTTTGCAAGTTGTAATTCAAAGACTGCTGAAAATACTAGTGAAAATAATTCAGAAATTAATGATGAGAATGCTGTTTTAACCCCAAATACTAAAGAAATAATGGATACACATACATTGTCAAACTACAAAGAAGTAGCTACTAAGCATTTAGATTTGGATTTAACAGTAGATTTTGAGACTAAGTCAATTAAAGGTATTGTCACTCACACAATAAAGAATAAAACCAATGCAAAACAAATTGTTTTTGATTCGAAGTACTTGGTGGTTGACAAAGTTGTTCTAAATGGAAGTGAAGCTGCAACTTTTAAGTTAGGAGAATTTGATGAATTATTAGGAACTTCTTTAACTGTAGACATTAAAGAGAATACAGAAACAGTTGCGATTCATTATAAAACAACCCAAAAAACAGAAGCATTAGACTGGTTAGTTGCTGAGCAAACGGCGAATAAAACAAGTCCATTTATGTACACACAAGGGCAATCAATTTTTACTAGAAGTTGGATTCCATTACAAGATTCACCTGAATTGAGAATTACTTACACCGCAAATGTTACCGTTCCTAAGGGGATGATTGCTGTTATGAGTGCTAATAACCCAGTAGAATTAAATGAGTCGAGTACTTACTATTTCGAAATGAAACAATCAATTCCTTGTTATTTATTGGCTTTGGCTGTAGGTGAGTTAGAGTTTAAAGCGTTAGACGAAAGAACTGGAGTTTATGCTGAGCCATCAATGTTGACAAGTTGTGCAGAGGAATTGGTTGATATGGGTAAAATGGTAAATGTTGCAGAAGAACTTTATGGACCTTATCAGTGGGAACGATTTGATGTAATCGTGTTACCTCCTAGTTTTCCTTTTGGAGGAATGGAAAATCCGCGATTAACATTTGCAACGCCAACGATAATAGCAGGAGATAAAAGTTTAGTTTCTTTAATAGCACACGAATTAGCTCATTCTTGGAGTGGAAATTTAGTAACAAATGCTACATGGAACGATTTTTGGCTAAATGAAGGTTTTACTGTTTATTTTGAGCGTAGAATAATGGAAGCGTTAGAAGGAAAAGATTATGCTGATATGTTAGCTATTCTTGGGTTTCAAGACTTAGAAAGAACCTTAAATGAGTTAACACCAGAGTTTCAAAAGTTAAGGCTAAACTTAAAAGGTTTTCATCCAGATGATGCTATGACAGATGTAGCTTATGAAAAAGGCTATTTCTTTTTGCGTTTGATCGAAGAAACTGTAGGTAGAGACAAATTTGATGCTTTTCTAAAACAATATTTCGAAAGTCATAAGTTTCAAACTATTACTACAGACCAGTTCTTAGCTTATCTAAATAAAGAATTATTAATTCCTAACAACAAAAGCATAAATATCTCTGAGTGGGTAGATGAACCAGGTTTACCTGCTAATTGTCCAACAATTGAAGCGAAAAGGTTTATTGCAGTTGAAAAACAATTAGAACAATACAAAAAAGATAAAGATTTAGCTGTATTAGAAACTAAAGATTGGTCAACCCACGAATGGTTACATTTTTTAAGGGATTTAGATTCTACAGTTTCTGCACAAGAAATGGAAAAGATGGATAAACGCTTTATGTTAACTAATTCTGGTAATTCAGAAATTGCAGCAATTTGGTTCGAGAAAAGTATTTATGCAGGTTATCATGGTATAGACGAGCAATTAGAAGCATTTTTAAAAAGAGTAGGAAGACGTAAGTTTTTAAAGCCATTGTACGAAGCTTTAGCTTCTACTCCTGAGGGGTTAGAAACGGGAAGAGTAATTTTTAAGAAATATAAAAAGAATTACCACTATGTTTCTATTAATACCATTGAAGGAATATTAGGTTTGAAATAGGATTCTTTTTTTAAATTTTAACTAGTTTTTTAGGTGATATCCTTCTAAAGGATGACAAAAAAAGCGATCAATTTATCTAGTTTTGATTAAGATTTTAAAACTGGATAAAGATGAATTTTAATGACCTAATTACAGCGGTTGTCTTTTTAGTAACTTGTTCTATTTCTTTTTGACATGGATTTGATATGGGAGGACCTCCACCAAAGAAAAAAGAAAAGAAAAGAAGTGATGTAAGTCCAAATAAGCAAACTTATTCTTTAGTTCAAAAAAAATATCAAGACCAGATTGTTTTTTCAAATGCTAAAATTAGCAAGATAAATGCTGATCCAAGTAAGTTCATTTCGACATGGGATATGACTCAGCCTCTATTTTATAGGATATACAGATCTAATACTATTGCGGAGGGAGTTTATGATTACTCAAAGAAGACAAATAAAGAGTTTAATGAGTATTATTTTGCTGATTTTTCAACTTTAACAGTAGTTTACATAAATGGTA
>CALDTD010000354.1 GCA_937924345.1 uncultured Flavobacteriales bacterium
TCAACCAGGTGTTTATGTGTTGGAAAAGGAAAAGACAAGGGTAGCAGAGGTGTTAGGAGAAGCGCAAGGATTAACATTCTACGCAAATAAGTCAAGTATTCAATTAATCAGAGATAACCAATCTTATACATTAGATTTTACAGCAAAAAATGCATTAGACTACAATGTGTTACTACATTCAGGGGATGTGATTAATGTATTGTCTAAAAACGAAAAACGATTAGACAAAAAAGCACCGACAATTATCCCTTTTGCAAGTTTAGTATCATCAATTGCAATTTTATATTCTGTATTAAAAGATTAATATGAGTGGAGTTCAAAACATAAAAAAGCAATTAGGTGTAGTTATAAAAGGACTGCCAATTATAGTGTTGTGCTTAGTTTTGGCGTTGTTATTTGCAGCAAAAATTATTTTATACACCAATACGACTTACCAAAGTATAGCTAAAGTAAAGTTAGACGACAGTAAGTATGGTTTTTCTAGTACTACGATGTACGAAAACTTTGATGTTTTTAGTTCGGAAAATTATATCGAAACAGAAGCAGAATTATTAAACTCTCCATTGCTAATAGGAATGGCTTTAGATAGTTTAGACTTTGATGTGTCTGTTTATAGAGTAGGAAGCATTAAGAGCACTTTGTTGTACGAAAATTCTCCAATAAATATCGTATATAATTTTGCTTCTCCAGCTATTTATAAAGAAGGAATCTATATTAATGTTAATGAAAACACAATTACATTAACGGTTGGAGAAGAAGGAAACAGTGTTGATTATCAATCTGAGTTTGGAAAAGCTTTTAATATAAATGGAGACTCAATAACTGTTTTTAAAAAAGAATTAAAAAACAAAAATATTGTAACCAACGGAAAATATAAATTGAAGTTTTACAATAGAGAAGATTTAATTAAAGACATCAATAGCCGATTAGATGTTAAAGCAGTAAGTAAAGAAATTTCTATTCTTAGAGTTGTTTATACCGATGAGTCTTCTGTAAGAGCTGCAAAATTTACTAATCGTTTATGCAAAGTTTATGTAGAAGATTATATTAGAAATAAAGCCGCAGCGGCTAATACTTCAGTTAATTTTATTCAAAATCAATTAGCAAATGTTAAGCAGAAATTAAAGCGTTCAGAAATAGATTTAAAACGTTTTAAAGAAGATAATGATGTAGTAAATACACTACAAGAAACAGAAACAGGATTAAGAGAGATTTCTAAATTAAAAATTCAATTAATTAACCTGACCATTAACCAAGAAAGTGTAAATGAATTAGAAGCTTACATTGCGAAAGGAGACTTTTTCGATCAAACAGCTATGAGTTTTGGCTTTGGAGATTTATTGATGACTGAGTTGGTGAAAAAAATGCAAATCTTAATCGGAGAACGTAAAGACTTATTAGTTCTATACACAGAAGATAATGAAAAGGTAGTAGCCCATCAAGAAAAAATAAATGAAATTAAACGATATATAAAAGAAGCGATTAAGTCTAACAAAAAAGAAATAGCTACCAAAATAAAAGAAGCTGAAGCTGCTTTACAACTAGCAGAAGTTCAGTTTAAACATTTTCCAGAAAGAGAAAAGAATTTAACAATTTTAGAAAGAGAATTTAAGTTGCAAGAAAACAGTTATAACTTTTTATCCGAGAAGTTGATAGAATCTTCAATTTCTGCTTCAGTAGAAACAGCATTTCATAGAATTATTCAAAAGGCAGTTGTAGAAGAAAGAGCAGTTTCTCCCAATAAAACCTTGATTACTTTTGTGTTTGGTTTATTAGGGCTTATAGTTGGAATAATTGTAGTTTATTTTAGAGCAGCTATTGTAAAAAAAATTGTAGATAAAATTGACTTAGAAAAAACGTCATTAACACCAATATCATCTATCGTAAGAAGAAGAAAAGAGAGTTTGATTTTAAATGAATTTTTAACAGTAGGAAAAGGATTAACATTAAAAGAATTTCTTGCTCCTAAAGAGAAAAACGTTGTTTCTATTGTCTCGGCAGTAGAAGGAGAAGGAAAAACATTTGTTGCCAAAAACCTTGGGAAAGCATTTGTAGAAATGGGGTATTCAGTTGCTATACTAGATCTAGATTTAGAAAACCCTGCATTGCATAATGCCATTAAAGAATTTAAATACATTAGCGATATTTCAGCAGAAATGAGTGTAGAAAAAGGATTAACACTTTTTTCTAGCTTAAACAAAGACAATTCGTTCTTAAATAACAATCAAGAAGTTTGTGCGAAAATAGCATTGCTAAAAGCCAAGTTCGATTTTGTAATTATAGATGGAGGTTCTATACAAGAATCTATAACGGCAATAGAACTGATGAAAGAATCGGACCTTTCTTTATTCGTCGCTAGAGCAAATTACACTTATTTCAAATACGCTTTAATGCCTGATATTTTAAAAGAAGAATACGGAGTAAACAATATTCATTTTTTACTAAATGATATTAGTTCAAGCATTAACTATACAGGTTATTTTTCTAACTATAACCTAAGTATTAAACATTTGTATTACCGTCTAAAAAATTACTACAATGCTTAAATCTATCCCAATAAAAATAGTAGAGAAAAAACATCAATTAACAGTGTTGTTAGATCAGGCAATGGTAAGTGGCGTTAACTTTTTAGTCGCAATTCTAATGACACGGTTTTTAGGTCTAGAAGAGTTTGGTGTGTTTGCAACTGTATGGATGTTGGTTTTGTTTTTTAGTAGCGTTCAACAGGCTGTAATTGTAGCCCCAATGTTTACTTTAACAGCCCAAGAAGAAGACAAAGAATCGTTTTTAGGGCAAGTATTTAACTTACAATTTCTTTTTTCTATAATAGCCGCAGTACAATCTTTTATAGTAGTTTTTGTAGTTTTTAATTTCAATAACGAATGGTATAGAGAAGGAATTCTTTTTAGTTTGCCATTTACGGTAGCCTTATTTTTATTGCAAGATTTTTTTAGAAGAAAGTTCTTCGTAGAAAATTCTGGAGGAATAGTGTTCTTGTCAGATCTAGTTACTTATGGTTTACAGCCAATCATTATTATTGGATTATACTATTTAAACTTACTTTCTATCCATACTTTTCTAGTTGGAATAAGCAGCTGTATGTTGTTGGTTTGTGCGATTCATTTTTTAAGAATAAAAAAGCAGCAGTTAGGAATGGAAACTAAGAGAGTGTTTTATCAGTTTTGGGCATTTTCTAAGCATTTATTTTATACGTCGCTTTTGCAATGGTTATCTGGAAATTATATCATCGTTTTTGCTACAGGAGTATTAGGTCCTTTAGCTATCGGAATTATTAGAATAGCTCAAAACTTAATGGGAGTATTACATATTCTATTTTTAACGTTAGAAAATTTAATTCCAATAGAAGCGTCTAAAATTTTAAAAAGAAAAGGAAAAGAACGGACATTAGACTTCTTTAAGAGGATTACGATCAAAACAGGAGTTGTTACGGTATTTATTTTAGTCTTAATGTCTGTATTTAGTAGTTTTATTATTAAGCATATTTATGGTGCAGAATATCTAGAATATAATTATGTAATTATTGGTTTTTCGTTCATCTATATTTTCATTTTTTTAGGAACAATTATGCGATTCGTTGTCAGAACATTCGAAGAGAATAGAATTGTATTAGAGAATTATATTATTACAGGAGCATTTAGTTTGTTATCCGCAGGTTTTTTGGTAACTAATTATGAATTAAATGGAGTGTTAATTGGTTTAGCTTTAGTCCAAATTATATCGTTAGTCTACACCTTAGTAAGGTTAAATATTCAACTTAAAACAAAATAATTTATGAAAATCATACATGTTATATTAGGAAAGGCAAATCCAAACAAAATGAATGGAGTAAATAAAGTTGTCAATAGTTTAGCTTTGGCCCAAACAAAATTAGGAAACAATGTTGAGATGTGGGGGATTACTAAGAATCCGGTGCACAATTATCCAAACAGAGAATACAAAACAAGGTTGTTTAAAGATTTAGAAAAATTTTCATTGCCAGAAGGTTTAGAAGAAGCTTTACTTGAAGAAGACGGAACTACTATATTTCATATTCACGGAGGTTTTATACCGCAGTTTTATACTATTTCTTTGTTGTTGTTAGATTATCAATACAAGTACATTTATACCCCTCACGGAAGTTTTAATACCATAGCAATGAAACGTAGTTGGCTTAAAAAAAGAATTTATTTCTACTTATATGAAAGAAAGATTATTCAAAATGCAAAGTCTATTCATTTTGTTGGAAAAAGCGAAATTAAAGGAACTCAAAGATTAATAAAAATAAACAGCCATTGTTTAATTCCTAATGGAGAAACAGTAGAGCCTTCCGTTTTAGAGAATAAAATCGAAAATGATAAAAACCCGGTGTTTGGTTTTTGTGGAAGACTAGATTTACATACAAAAGGATTGGATATTTTATTAAATGGTTTTTCAAAGTATTTAAAAAAGCATGATGGAAAAGGAGTCTTGTGGATGATTGGTGATGGAGGCGATAAAAAGGAACTCTTGGAATTGACTAAAAAAATGAACCTACAGTCTAAAGTCAAATATTTAGGGGCGCAGTATGGTGATAAAAAAATAGGTTTATTTCAGAAGTTAGACTGCTTTGTTTTAACTTCAAGAAATGAAGGGCTGCCAGGAGTTGTGTTAGAATGTGCAGCTTTAGGTGTCCCAAGTATTGTTAGCGAATCTACTAATGTGAGTAAGATTTCTGAGTACAATGCAGGGTTGATTCTTCAAAAAAACAATTCAGAATGTTTAGCAAATGCTTTTAAAACAGCAAGTGATTGGAAAGCAAATAGAGAATTGAAAAATAAAAAAGAAGGAGCTAAAAAAATGATAAAAAATGAGTACGATTGGAATATAATAGCCAAAAAAATGATCACCGTTTATGCTGCCTAAACCTTTGCCATATCAAGAAGTTGTGTAAAGTCCTCTTCAAATAGAATTATTATTTCTTTTAAGTTTATACTTTGGTTAATTTTAATTCCAGAACCAAGGCTATGCAATAAAAATTAAACCGCGTCTAAACCTAAAATCGAATAAAATTCTTAATTTAATGACAACTGTAAATAACTCCTATATTAGAAATATAAATGGGTTGCTCATTTTTATTTTGTGCCTTAAAATAGCAGGGTACTTTTCTATTGTAGAAGATAGGGGGATTAATCAGGTATTTAAGATTATTACTCGTGTGGGGATGACAGGTTTAATTGCTTTTCTTCAATTTAAGCTCTCCAAGTTTGGATGTCTTCCAACTTTTAAATACAAAAACACGCTTTCTCCTTTATTGTATGGTTTGTATTTATTATTAGGATTTGCTTCTTTTTCTTGGTCTACAGATCCTAAATATTCTGCTCTGCAATGGATTATGGTAGTCGAAAGTCTAACTTTTGTAATCCTGTTTATGCGCGTTGTTGCAATGGTGAATTTTTATTTTCCAAAGAAACAGATCAATCTCGTTCAGTTGTTTGTATGGGGGATATTCCCAATTATGATTGTCTTTTTTATTGGCTCCATAGCTTTTCCAGATTTATTCTGGAGAGGAATGAGAGGAGGAGAAGAATATAGATTAGGAGGGTATTTAATGAATCCAAATGAGTTGGGAATGTTGTCGAGTATAGCTGCCGCAATGGGGTACATTCACTTTCAAAAAACAGAAAAAAAAGTAATAACCATTATCAGTATGTTAACTGCTCTTGCTGTTCTAGGTATGACATCTTCTCGTTATACAGCGATTGGTTTCTTTTTAATCATTGGGATTTTAATTTTGCAATCGGACAATCGAAAACTAAAAGTTGGAATGTTTGCTTCTATGGCTATTGCCTTGCCATTTATTTTAAAGTTCGTTATTTTTAAAGATGGAGGAGGAGTAGAAGAAGTAATGAGTATGACAGGGCGTTTACCTTTCTGGAAAGCGCTGTTGAACGAAGGAATTGTTAAAGAACCTTTCTTTGGTTATGGATTTATGCGAATCAATTACACCGATTATTTTCAAGGGCTAAATACTTATCCAGCTAAAATGACGCACAACACTTTTATGCAGGTGTTAATGAACCTTGGGTTCGTAGGTTTCTTCATTGCTTTTTGGCAATTAATAACAACTATAAGAAACTACTTTAAAGAGAAGAATTCTTCTAGTTATGGAAGTTTTTTTATTGCTCTTTTCATTCCAATATTTATTAATTCAATTACAGAGTTTGGAATCTTTGGAGAAACAAATTATGGAATCTTATTCTACCAGTTTTTAATTCTTTTGTTCGTCATCGAAATAAGGACGAACTGGACTTTTCAAGAAAAAGTAAAGTTTAAGTTGTTCAAGAAAAATAATCCTTCATTTTTCCCAGATGTACAAATAATGGAATAGTTGTTTCATATTGGGAATTGTTTTATTACTTCTATCACTTTGGTTTGTTTAT
Organism: uncultured Flavobacteriales bacterium; assembly: GCA_937924345.1. Classification (GTDB taxonomy): domain Bacteria; phylum Bacteroidota; class Bacteroidia; order Flavobacteriales_D; family Parvicellaceae; genus S010-51. The sequence goes on from CALDTD010000354.1 coordinate 6,420, forward strand.
AAAGCACTGTTTGTTAGTGTTTTATGTTGTTTTTAATCACTTTGGTATTATTATGATTATAGTAAAGTCAAACAGTAGATTATGAAAGCAATAATAAAACAATCAGACTTAGAAATTCTTTTAAAAACATTAGTTGGAGAAGATTATCGATTATTTATATTCGACCCCTACTTAAGATTAGAGAGCGATAGTCAGTATACATTAAAAATAGCAAATGAAAATGCTCCTTTGGTCTTAGTGAACTTGGCAGAAGAAGTAGTTGGGTATAAAGGAATGCAGTTGTCTGATTTCGATTTTATAATCGACTTTGGAAATCAAACAGAAGAGCAATGTTTTACTGCAACTGCTTTTAATTATATTACAAACAATGATAAATCTATGCGTTGGGTGTTTCCAAACGCAAATAAAAAGCCTTCGTTTTTAAGTTTTTATAATGCTTCTACATTTAAGTCTAAATTAATCAGTAACTCAATAAAGTTAGCTTTTAAATTAGGGTTAAAAGGATTAGTTAGTCAAGGAAAGTTTACTGTATTACATCAAGGAGCTTTAAAACCAAATAGAGATTATCAATTATTAGAAAAAGAGAGTTATTCCATCTTTACAGGAACAGCAGGGTTAAATAGAACAGCTTTATTAGAATTTAGTAAAGATGGTCAGTCTACTCATTTTGTAAAAATACCTCTTTCTAAAGAAAGTGAAAACTTGGTCGCTAATGAAGTAGACGTTTTAGATGGTTTACAAGGCGTTTTCAGTTCTTTCAAAGTTCCTATTCTATGCAATGTAGAAGGGAGTAAGGAATGTATTACAACAAACGAAAGTAAAGTTGGAGAGCGTTCAAACGATTTATTACCACAGCATTTATTAGCGATTGCAGAAATGGTAGAAAATACTTTTATTGAAGTCTCGATAGACAATACAGCTGGATATAAAAACAGTTTAAATAACATTAGTTACCTAGAAGCAAACGGAAAATCGCCAAGAAATAAGAGAGTCACTAGTTTATTGAGAGGTTTGGTTAAAGAGATTAATCCACGTCAAACGGTGGTAACCCATCTAGCACATGGAGATTTCACACCTTGGAATATGTATGTTTCTGAAAAGGATTTATACGTATATGACTGGGAGTTAGCTCGAAATGCATTCTCTCCTTTGTTTGATTTGTTTCATTTTCATTTTCAAACAGGAATTTTAATTCATCATGCCTCTTTAAAGCAGATTTTAGCTAAGATAGAAGTGAGTTTATCTCATGAAATTATTGCTAGTAAAGTAAATCAGTATGACATTGATACCAAAACAGCTTTGCAGTTGTATTTGTTAGGCGTTGTTAGTTATTATGAAGCATTATATTTAAAACAAGGGGTTTATTCAGAGCAAAATATACTGCAATTTCAAATCTGGGAAGAGGCGTTATCATTTATTACTAAAGACAAAAGAGAAGAGAAGGATTGCAGAAGAAGCTTTATTTTAGAATTTGGAAGTCGTTTAGAAAATACTCCTTATGCGATGCTAAAAATGTTGCAAAATAGTTGGGATGAGGTGGCATATTCTTCGGATTTAGATATTGCGGTTTTAAAAGGAGACATAGAGCCAATAAAGACTTTTGCTACCAAGCATCCTTTGGTTGTAAAGTCTAAAATAATAGACAAGTCGTTTATGTCAGTTATTCAGTTATTCTTTAGGGATGGTTCTTTTTTAAGTATCGATTTAATTCATCAACTAAAAAGAAAATCATTAGATATGATGCCAGTAGAGTTGTTTTTTAGAAATAGAAGAATGACTTCGAGTAAAATTTTTAAAGCCAATCTAAAATATGATTTTGAGTATTGTTTATTGTTTTATGTCTTAAATGACTCAAGTATTCCGTATCGTTATGAAGCGTATTTTACAACTAAAATAACTAGAAAAGAACAAGCAAAAGTGTTTTTCTATATCAATAGAAAGTATAATTTAAATGCCATTAGTTTCGAAGATTTATTTGTAAAGTCAACTCGATTAAAAAGAAAAATAAAAAGAGTACTGAACCAGCGAAAAGAAAATAAAGGGTTAAGCAATTTAAAAAATAGATTTAACTACCTATTAGATACACTAAAAAGCTTCTCAACAAACAAAGGAATGATTATTACTTTTAGTGGGGTAGATGGT
>CALDTD010000355.1 GCA_937924345.1 uncultured Flavobacteriales bacterium
AAACGCTTTTAATACCTACAAACCTCAAGTTGTTTTTCATGCTGCTGCATACAAGCATGTTCCATTAATGGAAAACAATCCATCAGAAGCGATAAAAGTAAATGTAAAAGGAAGTAAAACACTTGCAGATTTAGCAGATGAGTTTAATGTTGGGTCTTTTGTAATGATTTCTACAGATAAGGCTGTAAATCCCACAAATGTAATGGGCGCCTCTAAACGAATTGCTGAGATTTATATACAGGCATTAAATAAACTTTCTAACACAAATTATATAACTACTCGGTTTGGAAATGTACTAGGTAGTAATGGAAGTGTCATCCCTTTATTTAAACGTCAAATAGAAAATGGAGGACCCTTAACCGTTACAGATGAAAAAGTTACACGTTTTTTTATGACAATTCCCGAGGCTTGCCAGTTGGTACTAGAAGCTGGAAGTATGGGTAAAGGTGGTGAAATTTTTGTTTTTGACATGGGAGAAAGTGTTAAGATTATTGATCTTGCCAAAAAGATGATTCAACTTTCTGGATTGAAAGAGGGAAGTGATATTCAAATAAAAATTACAGGATTACGACCTGGTGAGAAGTTGTATGAGGAATTATTAAATGAAGCAGAAACGACTTTACCAACGCATCACAAAAAGATAATGGTAGGAAAGGTAAAAGAATATGATTTTGAAACGATAAAAGAGCAAATTCAAATCTTAATCTCAGATTACGATTTGCAAGATAACTTTTCTATTGTAAAACAAATGAAACAGCTTGTTCCAGAGTTTGTCAGTAATAATTCACAGTTTAGTGAATTGGATTAATTTAACGTTTCAAATAAACTACATTACCGCAATAAAACTAATCTCTACATTTACATTTTTCGGTAAACCTAATACGGCAACTGTTTCTCTTGCTGGTGGTAAGTCTGTAAAGTATGAAGCATAAATTTTATTAATTTCATCAAAATAATCCATATTACTTAAGAATATAGAACACTTAACTAGATTAGTAAAGTCCATATTCGCAGCTTTTAAAACACTTTTTATATTTTCCATTACTTGTGTTGTTTCTTTCGTAATAGAATCTAAGACCAATTCGTTTGTTAAAGGATTTATCGCAATTTGCCCACTAGCATAAAGTGTATCGTTTTTTAGAATAGCTTGGCTATAAGGGCCAATAGGTGTAGGGGCGTTTTTGTAATTGATTACCTTTTTCATAATTGCAAGATATGCAATTTTAAGAGGCAAAAGAAAATGGCTAACGTAAAAAAATAAGATAGCCACTTTTTTAATAAAGGTTTTAGTGGTTTAATTTTTGCCCTTTTCATTGTTAATAGGGCACGTTTTTATCCCTATAATAGAGTAGAGAGGACAAAAACTAATTATACTAGTTAAAACAAAAATGATTGAAATAATTAATAAAGTAATAGCTAGTGGTCCTGTAATTGTATTGGTAAAATAAAGCGCTCCGAATATAAAAGCAATTACTATTCTTATAGCTTTATCTGCTGTGCCCATGTTCTTTTTCATAATTAAGATTTTAAGTTGTTAATTGATTGAGAATTAAAACAAAACCATAAACGATTGAGTAGCAAATAATGCAAACAGCCAATAGTTTAATTACTTTGCTTTTGTTCATTAATACAAAAATAAGAACACGATTTTTTTTTATTGGTGACTATAGTCACTAGCGTATAATTTTTATTCCTTTTTCGCTCTGAAGAAGTAGATTCTGATTTGATAATTTTTTTAAAACACGACTTATAACTTCTCTAGCCGTACCCAATTCCTCTGCAATTTGGTTATGAGTTAGTTTTAAATATTCTATTTGTGTTAATTTTGCTTTATGTTTTAAATAATCATAAAGTCTTTTATCTAATTTATCAACTAAAATATGTTCTAGCGAATTTAACAATTCTTGATACCTTAAATCATACTGTTGATAAAACAAGGTGTTTAATTCTGGATATTGATTTAACCATTTTGCTACTTTTTCTGAAGGAAGTAATAAAACTTTAGTTTTGTCTTCGGTTACTGCAAATATTTTACTTGGTTGCTGCTTTATAAAAGAAGAGAAAGACATTACACAACTTTGATCTGGTTGTATATAGTAAAGTAATAGTTCTTTGTCATTAAATCGAGCGCTTACTTTTACCAAACCTTCGAGAACAATTGGTATAAATTTAATGTATTGTTGGTTTCTTATAATTTCAATTCCTTGCTCAAAGTCTTTTGTTATGCCGTAAGTTTGAAAAGCTTCGATTAGTTGTGATCTAAGAAAAGGAAATTTCTCTTTTAAAGATTTCATTTAAAAAGCACTAATCAATAAGTCTAAATCTTTGTAAGGAAGTGTAAATGTTTCTCCCAAGTAAGAAGAAGTTAAAGTACCATTATAGATGTATACACCATGTCTAAAACCTTTGTTTACACGTATTAATTTTTCACATCCACCACCATCAGCTATGTCTAAAACGAGAGGTGCAAAAATGTTACTCAATGCATAAGATGCCGTTCTAGATACACGTGAAGCTATGTTTGGAACACAATAATGTATAATATCGTGGGCTTTGAAAGTAGGTTTTTCATGTGTAGTAACTTTGGAGGTTTCAAAAGATCCACCTTGGTCAATACTGACATCAATAATCACTGAGTTTTGCTTCATGTTTTCAACCATTTCTTCAGAAACAACACAAGGTGTTCTACCATAAGAAGCACGCATAGCACCAATAGCTACATCAGCACGCATTAATGCTTTTTGTAGTACTTTTGGTTGAATTACAGAAGTGAAAATAGATTGTCCTAAGTCTCGTTGAAGACGTCTTAAGCGGTAGACAGAACTATCAAAAACTTTAACAGATGCACCTAGAGCTAATGCGCTTCTAGCAGCAGATTGGCCTACAGTTCCAGCTCCAATTATAACCACCTCTGTAGGGGTAATTCCTGCAACCCCACCGAGCATTAGTCCTTTTCCTTCGTTTATGTTACTTAAAAGTTCACCCGCAATTAAAATAGAAGTAGTTCCAGCTATTTCTCCCATGGAACGAATGATTGGGAAAATATCTTCTTCATCTTTTACATAATCCCAGGCAATGGCTGTAATTTTTTTCTCCATTAACTTACGCAATGTATTTGCTGGCTGAACAGTTAATTGCAAAGCAGAGAATAATGTTTGTTTGTGCTTCATCATCTCAATTTCTTTTAATGATGGAGGAGTTATCTTTAAAATAATATCTGCTTCGTAAACCTGTTGAGTAGAATATGCTATCTCAGCTCCAGCTTCACTATAGTCTCTATCAGAAAAGTTGGCGTATTTTCCAGCATTACTTTCTATTAAAACTCGAT
>CALDTD010000356.1 GCA_937924345.1 uncultured Flavobacteriales bacterium
AACTGCAGGGTTAATTTATAGACCAACTATAAATTTAGGATTGGGAGCAGAATATAAAATTACAAATCAAATTTTAGCAAGAGTAGGTTATGCTGTAAATGGGCAAGCGCTAAAAACTGAATTTCAAGAATTAGCTACACCTAGAAAAAAGTTTTCAGCGGGAATTGGATTTAGGAGTAATGCTTTTTTTGCCGATTTAGCTGTTGTAAATACAAGACAAGACGAGAACTATTTTATTTACGACCCTCAATTGATTGAGAACACAGTTCAAACAAAAATATGGACGAGTGCTTTATTAACTATTGGTATTACGCTTTAGTTTTTTAGATTTGCCTTGTATTAAAATACTCTTATTTCAAATATATATATGAATTTATTTAAATTTTTCAGTTTACTAATTGTTTTATTCATTTCATCAATTGCCTTCGGACAATTAAAAAAGCTTACATTAGAAGATGCAGTCCTTGGTTATTATAAAGGGCTTTATCCAAAAGGGTTAAGAAATTTACAATGGGTAAAGAATTCTAATAACTATAGTTATGTAACAGAAAAAGGCTTAGAGATTAAAGAGGCGAAAACTCAAAAAGAGGTTCGCTTAGTTAGTAACGAAGAGTTAAAAAAAGTACTTCCAGAACTAGAGCGTTTCCCTTATGTAGAATCAATCAATGAGTATTCATTTACATTCACAAATGGCCAATCAATATATATCTACAATTATATCTCAAAAGAAATCAGTTCTGTAGGTTTTAAAGAAACTGCTTCAAATCAAGATTATCATGGTGCTTCTAAAAATCTTGCTTACACTATAGATAATAATCTTTGGGTAAATTACAAAGGAGAAAATAAAGCGGTAACCAATAATGAAGATAAAAATATAGTTTCTGGACAAGCGATTCATCGTTTCGAATTTGGTATAAGTAAAGGAACTTTCTGGTCGCCTTCAGGAAAACTGTTAGCTTTCTCTCAAAAAGACGAAACAAATGTTGCAGATTATCCTCTTTTAGATATTAATCAAACTCCAGGTAAATTAAATTCTATTAAATACCCAATGGCTGGGCAAAAAAGTGAACATGGTAAAATAGGTGTTTACAATCCAGAATCAAATAAAACAATTTACCTAGAAACTGGAGAACCTTTAGAGCATTATCTAACCAATACAAATTGGGGGCCTAACGAAAAATATATTTATTTAACAGAAGTCAATCGCGATCAAAATCATTTATGGTTAAATCAGTATGATGTGAAAACAGGTAAGAAAGTAAAAACTTTATTTGAAGAAAAAAATGAAAAATGGGTTGAGCCAGAGCATGGTTTATTTTTTATGCCTAAAAATCCAAATGAGTTTTTATGGTTAAGTGAACGTGATGGTTTTATGAATCTTTATCATTACAATACAGATGGTAAACTTATTCAGCAACTCACTTCTAATGATTGGGTTATAAGCGATGTGTTAGGTTTCGATTTAAAGGGTGAAAATGTAATTATAAAAGGAACTGGTGAAGATGCGAGGGAAATGCATGCTTTTAGTGTTAATTTAAAAACAAAAACAATTAAAAGACTTACACAAGAACTTGGTGTACACAATGTGCAATACAATTCTACTGCAAATGCTATTATTGACTCTTATAGTAGTGTGTCAACCCCAAAACAAATAGACATTTTACAACTTGGAAAAAAGAAAACGCTTAAGACATCTTTATTGACTGCACCAAACCCATTAAAAGAATACAAATATGGCCCTACGGATTTATTGACTTTAACTTCTAAAAGTGGTGAAAGACTATACGGGAGAATGATAAAACCTCATGATTTTGACGCGAGTAAAAAGTATCCAGTTTTAGTATATGTTTATGGAGGTCCGCATGCTCAATTAGTTACAAATAGTTGGTTGGGTGGTGCAAGTCTTTGGATGCATTGGATGGCAGAACAAGGTTACATTGTTTTTACTGTAGATGGAAGAGGTTCTAAAAATAGAGGATTTGAGTTTGAAAGTGGTATTCATAGACAATTAGGAGAGTTAGAAATTGAAGATCAGTTAACAGGGGTTGATTACCTTAAAAGTTTACCTTATGTTGATGCAAGTAGGTTAGCAGTTCACGGTTGGAGTTTTGGTGGATTTATGACGACATCTTTAATGTTAAAAGCTCCAGGAGTTTTTACAACAGGTGTTGCAGGTGGGCCAGTAATCGATTGGAAATGGTATGAGGTTATGTATGGTGAACGTTATATGGATACTCCCCAGAAAAATAAAGAGGGATATGAGAAGGCGAGCTTATTAAATTATGTAAAAAACCTAGAAGGTGAATTATTAATGATACATGGAACATCAGACGATGTTGTGGTTATGCAACATAACTTAGCGTTTGTACAAAAATGTGTTTCCGAGGGAGTACAAATCGACTTCTTTCCTTATCCAATGCATCCTCACAATGTAAGAGGAAAGGATAGGGTTCATTTAATGACAAAAGTTTTAAACTATATTATTAAGAATAATAAATAACCTTAGTCATCTAATAATTCTGATTGTTTAAAATCTTCAGATTTTGTTTCTTTTCTTAAAGTACTTGCACCAGATACAGTTAGAAGTATAGAAAAAAGTAATAAGAGAATTAGTTCTATTTGAACATTATTTGCACTTCCAAATATTGATTTTAATCGGTCATCTTGCAGTAAGTAAATAGATACACTTGCTGTTCCTATTCCAACGACTAAAAAAAAGAATCCTAATATAATTTTGGCATTTCGCATATTTGAATTTACGTAAATTCAATTTTTACGTTACACTAAATAGGCTAAAACATTTAAATGATTTATATTTGATTTAATATTCTACAAAGCAAATTATGAAGCAAATTATACTTTTAACCTTACTTTCTATATTTACAGTTATTTCTTGGGCTGGAGATGTAACAATTGCACAAGCATTACAAGTTGCAAAAACTAAAGTAGCTACACAAAAAAGAGTGCCTTTAGGAAGTGTTTCTACAGCTTTAGTATCACAAAAGAATTATAAAGATGCACTAAACAATTTGCATACTGCTTATTATGTGTTAAGTGTGAATCAAAACCAAGGGTTTGTAATTGTTTCTGGAGATGATAAAACAATACCTGTTTTAGGTTATGTAGAGAATGGAAGTTACAATCAACAAGATTTACCAAACGGGTTAAAGAAGTTGATGTATGCATTTGCAAAAGAGGTAAGGGTTATTGCTGAAAACAAAAGTATAAAAGCTACACCGGCTATTAAAGCGGCTTGGAGTAATTTAAAGAGCGGAATAATTACCAATTCAAAATCTGGAAGCGTTAGTCCATTAATGACAACAGAATGGGGACAATCTTCTGGAGGTTACAACACTTTTTGCCCAACTGGAACGCCAGCGGGTTGTGTGGCAACTGCTGCTGCTCAAATTATGAAGTATCATAACCATCCAACGCAAGGGACAGGTTCGCATTCTTATAATCATACTGAGTTCGGAACATTATCTGCTAATTTTGGTGCAACTACTTACGATTGGGGTAATATGCCGAATGAATTATCTAGCTCATCAGCACAAACAGAAAAAGAAGCAATTGCACGTTTAATGTATCATGTAGGTGTTTCAATCAATATGAATTATAGTCCAGGAAGCAGTGGTGCTTTTAGTCGTTTAGTTCCAGATGCGTTAAAAGATCATTTTTCGTATGATAGTGGTGCTGAGTTTATAAAGAGAAGTGCATATTCGTTAACCGCTTGGAAAAATAAAATTAAAACAGAATTAGATGCTGATAGAGTAGTTTATCACAGTGGTTTTTGTGCTAACCCTAAAGCAGGACATGCTTTTGTAATGGATGGTTACGATACAGATGGTAAATTTCACCTAAACTGGGGTTGGGGTGGATATGCAAATGGATATTTTGAAGTAAATAACTTAAATCCAGGTTCTACATATACTTTTAATGATACCCAAAGTGCTATAATTAAAATTAAGCCATTAACAAATACCACCGATGTAAGAATGTTTGGAAATATAGCAATTTCTACAACTACGATTCCATTTAATGGGCCGTTTGATGTAACTGCAGATGTAGCGAATTATGGTAATGTTACTTATACAGGAAGTGTAAAAGCTTCTTTGTTTGACGAAAACGATGTGTTTATAACAAATATAGAGACAGTGACAAATGTAATTGTCCCATCAAATGACTATGCTTCATTAACTTTTTCTTCTACTGGATTATCTGTGGCTCCTGGGAGTTATAAATTAGGGATTTATGTTCAAAATACAGCAAACAGTACTTGGATGTTAGCTCCTGCTGATGGATTTACAAATCCTTTACCTGTTGTAATAAATGGTTCTAATCCTCAAGGCTTATTGTCTAACGGGAATATTTTAGTTAATCCAGATCCTGTAGAAAAAGACGAGCCGTTCCAAATTGATTTTGAAATATTAAATAATAATTCAGCTGATTTTAATGGTGAAATTTCGATTGATTTACATGAATTAAACGGAGATTGGATTTCTGAAATTGAAAGTGGAAACTATTCCATAGTAGCAAATGCTTCAGAAAATATTATAATTAATCATCCAGGACTTTCTAACGATCCTGGAAGTTATAAAATGATTATTTGGCATAAACCAAGTGGTGGAAGTTGGGAAATAATTGCAGAAGGAAGTTATCCAAATTCTGTAACGGTTGATATTG
>CALDTD010000357.1 GCA_937924345.1 uncultured Flavobacteriales bacterium
CCTTAACATAGAAAATGAAGGAACAACTGAGTTTACAATACCAGGAAAAAGTAATTTTTCTATTATGCAATATAATGTCGAACAAAACCCAGATCAACATTTAATTATCAATTTTTCAGACCCGTTAAAAAAAGGACAGAATTTCGATGGGTTGGTTACAATTTCAGGGGCAAAATCGCTCCGTTATGTTGTAGATGGAAATTTATTGTCTGTTTACCCTGCCGATCGATTAACCGGGAATGCAGAAGTTTCTGTTTTTGAGGGAATAGAGAGTGTAGATGGTTATAAACTGAAGGTTACACAAACAGAAACAGTTGCTTTTGAACAGGTTAAACCTGCTGTAAGAATCGTAAAAAGTGGTATTATACTTCCAAATTCTGATAACCTAAAGTATAACTTTGAGGCCGTAAACTTAAAAGCAGTTGATGTTCGAGTAATTAAAATTTATGAAGATAATATTCTCCAGTTTTTACAGAATAATAACTTAAATAGCCTCAGTCGCATAAGACAAGTTGGTCGAAGAATTTCAAAAAAGACAATTGAATTGGTTGCAAACCCCAAAAGTAATGATGGAAAATGGCATACTTACGCAATAGACTTAAAAGAATTAATTAAAACAGACCCTGGTGCGATTTATCGATTAGAATTTAGTTTTAAAAAGAGTTATTCGCTTTATAATTGCGAAAACGGAAGTGATATAGATACTCAAAGTAATTCAGATGATTACTACGACGATTATTACGAAGACGAATATTATTATGATGATTATTACGAAAGTGGGAATCAAGAATTAGCTCAAGACGAGGAAGAAAGAGAAGAACAATATTGGGATAATTTAATTTATAGTTATAGAAACGAATATTACAATTGGAGAGATCGAAGAAACCCTTGTAAAGAAGCGTATTATTTTAATGAAAACAACTTTACTCAGGCCAATATTTTAGCTTCAGACATTGGACTAATTGCTAAAAAAGGAACGAATAAATCGTATTATTTTGTTGCAACCGATTTATTAACAGCACAACCACTTTCGGGAGCGAAAATTAAATTATATAATTATCAGCAACAGTTAATCGAAACATTATCTACAAATGGAGAAGGTGTAGCTGTTTATGATGGTGAAAAACATATTTCTTTTGCCATTGCAGAAAAAAATAAAAGTAAAACCTACTTAAAACTTATCGATGGAACATCATTGCCATTAAGTAATTTTAATGTCTCTGGAGAACAATTACAACGTGGCATAAAAGGTTATATTTATGGAGAACGAGGTGTTTGGAGACCAGGAGATACGATTCATTTAAGTTTTGTTTTAAATGATAAAGAAAACCCATTGCCTGCCAATCATCCTGTTAAGATGAAGCTAACAGATGTAAATGGAAAAGTAGCTTATCAGAAAGTGATTAATGAAGGAATAGGAGGTTTTTATCGTTTTGATATTCCTACAGCGCAAGATAACCCAACAGGAAATTGGACCGCTCAAGTTAGCGTTGGTGGAGTAAGCTTTTATAAATCAATTAAAGTTGAAACGATAAAACCAAATAGATTAAAATTAGCAATTGAATTTAATAAAGAGGTTTTAAGTGCTAAAGAAGCAATTAAAGGTAAGCTAAGTGCAAAATGGCTGCATGGTGCTATCGCTAAAAATTTAAAAACAGAGATTAATGTCAAATTCAATAAAAATAATGAAGGATTTGAAAAGTTTCCAAAGTATGTTTTTAATGATCCTGTTCGTAATTTTTATTCAGACGAAAAGTCTTTCTTTAAAGGTCAACTAAACGAATTTGGAACAGTTGATTTTTCTAAAAATGTAGCATTAAGCAAAAAGGCAGGGGGAATGCTTACAGCTTCTTTTCTTACTAAGGTTTTTGAACAGGGAGGGAGTTTTTCTATTGATGTAATTACAAAAAAGTATGCTCCGTTTTCTAGCTTTGTGGGTATAAAAAAACCAGAGTCTAAGTCTTATGGGTCTTATTATACAGATGAAGATATTACTTTTCAATTGGCTACGGTTGACGAAAATGGAAACCCTGTTTCGCGCAGAAACTTAGAGGTAGAAATTTATAAAGTAGAATGGAGATGGTGGTGGAATTCTAGTTACGACAACTTGTCTAAATATGATGGAACGCGCCATCATAAACCTTTTAAATCCATAAAAGTCTCTACAAGTAGTAAAGGAATGGCGTCTTTTAATGTAAATATTCCCGAAGAAGTTGGAGGGCGATATTTAATACGTGTAAAAGATCCAATAAGTAAACACGCCACTGGTATTACAACTTATTTCTATCGTAATTGGTGGAGTGGTAGTTCAGAAAAGAATCAAGAAACGGCAAGTATGCTAATTTTTAATGCAGATAAAGAAAATTATAACGTAGGTGAAACTGCTAAAATTACTTTTCCTTCTAGTAGCAATGGTAATGCATTAGTAAGTATAGAAAACGGAAGTCATGTATTAAGTACCAAATGGGTGAAAACAATTAAAGGGCAAACGACTTTCGAAATACCGATTACCGAAGAAATGGCACCAAATGTTTTTGTAAATATTTTATTGCTGCAACCACATAGCTCAACAGCAAATGATTTACCATTAAGACTCTATGGAGTAATTCCATTGTTGGTAGAAAACCCAGAAACGAAGTTGCACCCTATTATAAAAATGAAAGATGAGCTGCAACCAGAAAAACCATTTGAGGTTACTGTTTCTGAACAAGATGGAAAACCGATGACATACACTATTGCAGTAGTAGATGAAGGACTGTTAGATTTAACTCGTTTTAAAACGCCAAACGCTTGGGATGAGTTTTATAAAAGAGAGGCTTTAGGAGTAACGACTTGGGATGTTTTTGATGATGTAATTGGTGCTTATAGTGGAAGTGTAGATCAAGTTTTTGGAATAGGTGGAGACGGATCTTTAGATAAAAATAAAGCAAAGAAAGCCAATCGTTTTAAGCCTGTTGCTATGGTTCTAGGACCATTTAATTTAAAGAAAAACAAAAAACAAACGCATCGTTTTATTATGCCAAAATATCTTGGGTCTGTAAGAACAATGGTAGTTGTAGGGGATAAAGAGAAGGAAGCTTATGGGAATGCGGAGAAAGCAACACCTGTTAAAACTCCTTTAATGGTTCTTGCATCTCTTCCACGTAAGTTAAGTCCTGGGGAAAAAGTAACATTACCTGTTACCGTATTTGCAATGGATAAAAAGATTAAAAAGGCTGAAGTTTCC
>CALDTD010000358.1 GCA_937924345.1 uncultured Flavobacteriales bacterium
ATTCCTTACAAAGGTCAAGTTTTAAATCAATTGGCTGCGCAATTTTTAAAAGCTACTGAAGATATTGTTCCGAATTGGACGCTGGCAGTTCCTGACCCAAATATTACTGTTGGGCATTTGTGTGAACCATTTAAAGTAGAAATGGTAATAAGAGGTTATTTAACTGGTCATGCTTGGCGAACATACAAGTCTGGAAATAGAGAATTGTGCGGGGTTAAATTGCCAGAGGGAATGAAAGAACATCAGAAATTTTCCGAACCAATAATAACTCCTTCTACTAAGGCAGAAATGGGTGAGCATGATGAAGATATATCTAGAGAAGCAATTATACAAAAGGGAATAGTAGCTAAAGACGATTATTTAAAGTTAGAAGATTACACCAGGAAAATCTTTCAAAGAGGAACAGAAATAGCTGCTAAACAAGGGTTGATTTTAGTAGATACAAAATACGAATTTGGTAAAAAAGATGGGGTAATTTATTTGATTGATGAGATTCATACGCCAGATTCTTCCCGATATTTCTATGCTGAAGGTTATGAAGATAGATTAGCAAAAGATGAACCACAAAAGCAGTTGTCTAAAGAGTTTGTAAGAGAATGGTTAATGGAAAATGGTTTTCAAGGTAAAAAAGGACAAAAAGTTCCAGAAATGACTGAAGAATTTGTGGCTTCTGTTTCTAATCGATACATAGAGTTATATGAAAAAGTTTCAGGACATAAGTTTGTCCCAGATTCATCTCAAAACCCTTTAAAACGTATAGAGGATAATGTTCTGAAGTATTTATATAATTCTTAAATCTTTTAATTTTTGGTTTTCAACCGCTTTTGATTGATAAATTACAGAGACTTAAAATACTAAGCTAACTAGTTTACGTACGAAAAATATAACTACATTTGTTTCAGGTTTTGATAAATACTTTAAACAAAATGAGATGTATAATATTTATAATAGGTCTTTTAGTTGCTAATTTAGCTTTTGCACAGCAAGGGATTATAAAAGGAACAATTACTGACAAAAATACGCAAGAGTTAATACCATTTGCAAATGTAAAAGTAGAAGGTACAGATTTTGGAGCAATTACAGATTTTGATGGGAATTATAGAATTGAGTTACCTACGGGAACTTACAGTTTGATTATTTCTTTTGTTGGGTATGAAACAGTAAAAAAGTTTAATATAGAATTGAACTCAGGAAATGCACAAATTGTAAATGTAGAATTAACAGAAGGGAAGGAGTTAGACGAGGTTACAGTGGTTTATGATAAAGAGGTAGAGGCCAAGACTACAGATATGGTAACACCTTTATCTGTTCAAAAGTTAACGGTACAAGAGATTCGATCGAACCCTGGAGGGAATTTTGATGTTTCTAAAGTTGTTCAAACCTTGCCTGGTGTTGGAGGCTCTGCTGGCGGTGGTGGTAGAAACGACATAACTATTCGTGGTGGTGCTCCAAACGAAAATGTTTATTATTTAGATGGGATTGAAATACCAGTTATTAATCACTTTCAAACGCAGGGTTCTTCTGGCGGTGCGCAAGGGATTTTAAACGTTTCTTTTATTGAAGAGTTAAAACTCACTTCTTCTGCTTTTGATGCCCGATATGATAATGCACTAGCTTCTACATTTGTAATAAAACAAAGAGATGGAAATAATGAAAAGCTTTCTGGAAATATTAGAGCAAGTGCTACAGAAAGTTCTTTTACGCTAGAAGGTCCTTTAAGTAAAGATAAAAAAACAGTTTTTTTAGCATCAAGTAGAATTAGCTATTTAGATTTTTTATTTACGTTGATTGATTTACCAATTAGACCAAATTTTGCAGACTTTCAATATAAAGTTACACGAAAAATAGATAATAAAACCACTTTTACAGCTTTGGGGGTTGGAGCAATTGATCGCTTTAAGTTTGCCGAAACTAAAGAAGAAACACCAGAAAACACTTATTTAAGAGGTTCGTTACCTTTTATAAATCAGTGGAATTACACGACTGGTTTTGCTTTTAAGCGATTGATTAATGATGGCTTTTATAACATTGCTTTAAGTAGAAATATGTTTAATAATCAACTCGATCAGTTTGAGGGAGCTAGAAATGATGACGAAGAGTTTAGGAATTTAGGATTAAACTCTCAAGAGATCGAAAATAAATTTCGATTCGATATGAATAAATATATTGACGGTTGGAAATATTCTTATGGTGTAGTAGGGCAGTATGTAAAGTACAATACAAGTATATTTAATAAAATATCTAGTGCTGTTAAAGATAGTACGGGTAATATATTAGTTCCCGAAGTTGCTTTAAATTTCGGAAGTGAATTAGACTTTTTTAGATATGGCGCTTTTGGTACAGTTTCTAAGAATTTTTTGAAAGATAAGTTATTAGTTTCTGCAGGTGTAAGAACAGACATGAATTCCTTTACTGATAATGGAAATAATCTACTAAAAACCTTATCACCAAGAATAAGTTTCTCTTATAAATTAACCGATAAAATAGATTTAACATCTTCGATAGGAAGTTACTATAAAATACCAACTTACACTTCTTTAGGTTTTCAAGACAATAACGGAACTTTTGTAAATCGTTCTATGGAGTATATTCAGTCGAATCACTACGTTTTAGGGACTCAATTTATTCCGAATAGTGGGTTAAGAATAACAGTAGAGGGGTTCTTTAAGCAATACAATAATTACCCTGTTTCTCTAGCCAATGGTTCTTCTTTAGCCAATCAAGGTTCTCAGTTTGGTTCTATTGGAAGCGAGGATGTGGTTTCTTCTGGAGAAGGACGAACTTATGGCGCAGAATTTTTTATACAGCAAAAATTAGTAAAGAATTTATTTTATGTAATAAGCTATTCTTACGTAAGAAGTTTATATACAGGTTTAAACGAAGAATTTATTCCTTCGGCTTGGGATAACCAACACCTTGTTTCAAGTACACTAGGATATAACTTTAAAAAGAATTGGAAACTTGGAGCGAAATATAGATTTGCAGGTGGCGTTCCTTACACACCGTTTGATGCAATTGCTTCCAGACAAAATTTCCCCACTTTTGGTCAAGGAACGTTAGATTTTGATAATTTAAATACACTTCGATTAGATAATTTTAGTCAGTTAGATTTACGAATAGACAAAATAGTTAACTACAAAAAGTTTAGTATTAACTATTATATTGATATCCAGAATTTACTGCTTACAGAACAGGAAACTCCACCATATTATACATTCCAAAGAAATGCTGATAATACAGATTTTGAAACTACAGACGGGCAACCTTTAATGCAAGACGGTTCTAACGGGATTCCTGTATTGATTGAAAATAGATCGGCAACAGTTACGCCCAATATTGGAGTGATTTTTGAATTTTAGAAAGTGTAAACTTATCTTTTACAAAACCATACGTTCAGTTAATTCTAAATCTATTAAAATATCGATTTGTTCTTTTAAACGACTGTGATGTATTGGTGTTGCAAGTTTGTTTAAGGCTCTGATTCCTATTTTCTTTTTTGTTTCAAATTCATCGTCTAGGACAGCTGTTCTTACAATGTAAAAACGCCATTGCTCTAAGTCTAGATTGTCTACTTTTTTAACATCCTTTTCAGTAGCTAAAGCAAAAATATAAAGCTCTGCTTCACGATTGCGAAAAGTCATTGAGTCTTTTCGTTTAGCATCGATTCCTTTTTTTGGTGAGATGTCGTAAAGTATGCGTTTTGGTTTAGCTTGTTTCCAACTTTGAATGTAGCCAGCAGTTTTTACAGCAATTTTCTTTTTTCGATAGCGTAATTCGCAACCTTGCCATTCTATTCTTGGTAAGTTGGTTAATTCAAGGG
>CALDTD010000359.1 GCA_937924345.1 uncultured Flavobacteriales bacterium
CTATTTTTGGCAAGTTGATAGTAAAGTCCTTGATCAAGATACTGTAAAGTTAGATTATGCGTTTAATACTGAAGGTTGGCATAGAGTTAAGTTACAAATAATGACACTAGACGATAGCACTAAGGCTTTTGAGACATTCTGCCAAGAAGATTCGATTCGAATAATGTCTCAGGAGAACTTTGATCTTGCTTTAGAAAACGCAAAAAACAAGTTAGATTCTTCAAATAACGGATTGCTATCAAATTCTGATATTGATAATATGATTTCTGCAGGACTTGGATTTAAATTGAAACCAGTCTATTTTAATTTTGATAAGTCTTTCTTAACTAAGAAAGCAAAATTTGTATTAGATAGTAATATTTACAAGTTAGCAGAGCATCACAATGCATATATAATAGTCAAAGGTCATACAGACGCAATGGGCTCTGATTTATACAATAAAAAATTATCTGAAAGAAGATCTTCTTCTGTTATGAAATATTTATTAATGAATGGAGTTGCTCAAGATAGAATTGTAGAAGTTCAAAACTTTGGGGAAAGTACTCCTGCAGCTCCAAACACAACAGAAACGGGTAATGACAACCCTTTAGGACGTCAGCTTAATCGAAGAGTAGAATTTCAATTGATTAAAAAGTAAGTTATGAGTAAGTTTTTTATAGTTTTTTTAGCAAGTTGTAGCTTTTTTTCAAAGGTTTCTGGGCAAGTAACTCCTTCTACATTTGAAAATATAGAATGTTTGTTAACGTTTGGACAATCTAGCACTCCAAGTTGGGGAGATGATGATCATGTTCAAATTCATTTTTTTGCAATTCCAGAGACAGAAACAAAGCCAATTTATATTAGAGTTTTTGATCCAAGTACTGGTGGAGCTTTAGATACGCCTAATGGTCCGTTTAATACAAAAACGTCATTTACAATTTACGGAGGAAAAGGAGCTTATTCTATTAAGGAAGCACGTTCTATAAATCCAAAAAAGAATTTTGATAAGGGAGTAATTATTGACCGTAAAACATTTTATAATGAAGATAAGTTTGATCAAAAATGGTATAGTTTTGGACCTATAAACCCCAAGGAGGGAGAGTTTTCAAAAGAAATGAAAGCTTATATATTTAAAGTGATTTGTAAAGGTGGGGTTGGAAACGACGGCAATGCTTATAAATATGCATTAAGTTATGATAGTAAAAGTTTAGTTCCTGTAGAGGGAGGGAATGCATTTACTTATGAAATGTGTTTTCGATTAAAAAAAGGAAAAAACCAAACTGCACATGTATACCCTTTTATAAATAAAAATGTAATCAGCGTACAACAATATAATTTTGATGCAGATAACGATATAGATATGCGATTAACTTCTGTAACCAAAAAATTAAATTTTGTAAAGGAAAGTCCTAATGGAAAGTGGTCTACAAGTAAGCATTTAATTGATGAAGGGGAAAAAAATACGAGTATAGATTTTCAATTGATAAAGAAAACCGATGATTATAATGATATGACAATTTATTTTCTAAATCAATATAATGAAGCAGTACCATTCTTTTCTAGTCCAATTGGAGGAGTTCCAAAATATAAATATATGATTGATGTAAATTATAAGTTTGATTAATGAGAATAGTCATAATCGGCATATTACTTTTGTTATCGGCTACTTTTTTTAGTCAGAAATACAACTTTAAAAACTTCTCTGACGAAGATTTTAAGGCAAAATATGTTTATGACTTTGTACAAGACACAAATGGAGTGTTATATATTGCAACTTCTAAAGGGTTAGTTGTTTATGACGGTGTAAAGTTTGAAGAAGAGAATGTAGATTCAGGGCTAAAACAAGACTTTATTAGTAAATTATTTCTCGATACTCAAAACAATTTATGGGTTTCATATTATGAGAGTGGTTTAACAAAAATCAAAAAGAAATTATTAGAATATCAAAAAACTCACTTTGAAATTGAAAAGGTAAATAATATTTATCAAAAAGATTCAAACTTAATTATTACTTCAGTTTCAGGAGAAACTCATTCATTAGCCATAAATTCAAACCAAATAATACTAAATACAAGCTCAAATGATTTAGGCATCATCCAGCAAATTGAAATTAACAATGGTAATCGTGTTTTTTTAAGTAGCGATGGTATTTATTTTGAAGAAGGAAATAAAGTAAAAAAAATAAAAGAAACAAATGATCAATATATTCGACTGTTAACACAGAATGAACAAACAAATACCTTTACATACATCGCAGATGAAATAGTTTATTGCTACAAATACGATAAAACCCCCATGTTTGTAAACGCTATACCTCTTTCTTCAATTGGTATAGATACTAAAGTGACTGATATAGTTTTTCAGCGGGATAAGCTAACATTAGCAACTATGGGGCAAGGCTTTGTTGAAGTTAATTTTACAACTCCACGTTTGCAAGCCTATAATTTTGTGTATTACAATGAAAAAAATGGGTTATCCAGTAATTTTATACAATCTTTATTTATTGATAGAGAGAATCAATTGTGGATAGGCTATTATGGTCAAGGATTATCTGTTTTTTTATCTGATAGAACACTATGGTATGATAAATCTTCTGGATTGATAGATAATAACATACTTTCTGTTACTAACTTTAAAGGAAATCTTGTAGTAGGTACTAATTTTGGTTTTTCAGTTGTGGGTGTTGACACTATTATCAACTACAATGAAAATAATAGATTTATTGATGATAAAGTTAAGTCCCTATTGGCTAATGATAACCAACTTTGGATTGGAACAGAGAAGAACGGACTTTTTTGTTTTGAAGATGGTGAAATAACACCATTTAAGTTTAGTCAAATAGAAAGACAGCCTACTTGTATTAATCACATATTACTATCCGATAGAAAGATGTATTTAGGAACAAACACAGGGCTGTATATTTATGATTTTTCTACAAAAGAAGAGCTGCATATAACAATGAATGAAGGCTTGGTTCATAATGTAGTTGAATATATATATCAAGATTCTAAAGGTAAATTTTGGTTCGATTCTCCAGTTAGCCCAATTTATTCTTATCAAAATGGAGAGTTTACGCTCTATAAAGATATTGATGGGTTTAAAAGTTTTGAGTTGTCACAAATTTATGAAACTGCCAATAAAGAGATCTTATTTTCTACAATGGGAGATGGTCTATTCATATTCAAGGACGGGAAGTTTGAACAGTTTAATACAGAAAATAGTAATCTTATTTCTGATTATGTTTATTTTATTGTAGAAGACATGAAACATAAAGTTTGGATGGGGCATAAAAATGGTTTATCAAGATTAGATATTGAAACAAAAAAAATCGATCAGCTTAATAAAAAAGATAATCCATTACTAAGAGACGTAAATATTACTGCAATTCAGTTATCAGCGGATAATAAATTGTGGATTGGAACAGAAAGCGGACTTGTAAAACTTAACATTAATCAATTAAATATAAATAACACTTTACCAAAGATAGATTATAAAGGACTTCTTGTAGATGATAGTCTTTTATACCAAGATCGAGATTTAACGTTAGATTATTCCGACTATCAATTAGATTTTCAATTTCAAACAGTAAACCTTTCTAATCCTAAGTCGATCACATATCAATATAAGCTAGAAGGATTTGATAAAAAGTGGAATGTAGTCAATTATGATAAGTTAAATGCTAAGTATCAATCTGTAATTGATGGAGAATATAAGTTTAGACTTCGTGTCTGTATTAATGACGTTTGTCAAGAGGAGATAGAGATTGAAGTAGTTGTAGAAAAACCTTTTTGGAAAACAATTTGGGCAATGATTTTACTGGTTTTAGTTTGTCTTTTGATTTTATTTTCAATTCATTACCTTCTAAATAAACGAAAAAAGAAGTTAATGAAGCGTTTGGAGATAAAAGTGAAAAAGAGAACGATAGAGTTATCAAAAGCTAACCGAAAATTAGAAGAGCAGAGTGTAAAAGTTGCGACAGCTTATGAAGAAATAAAGTTATTGAAAAAAGCGTTGGAGCAAAAAAAAGAGAATGATGATAGCCTTCAATAGGTCAAAAAATTACAAAAGTATTTTCTATATAAATTATCATTGTCAAAAATA
>CALDTD010000360.1 GCA_937924345.1 uncultured Flavobacteriales bacterium
GAAAACATATAACTGGTGGTATTGCTGGTTGTTCTATTGGTGTTTCAGATATAAAAGCCGCTAGAAAACTTTATTCTGAAATTTTAGGGTATGATAAAGTTGTTTACGACGAAACTAAAACTTTTGATGATTGGAAAAATATAAATGGTGCTAACGGAACTTATAGAAGAGTTTTATTAACTCAAGCAAACCCTTCTGGCGGTGGATTTTCTAAAATGAGTGGCGATAGCTATATAGAACTTGTACAAGAAATTAGCGACCGTACACCAGTAAAAATTTATGAAAATAGAATTTGGGGAGATATTGGGTTTGTACACTTAGGATTTGATGTAAGAGGAATGCAGGAGTTAGGAAAAAAATTAGACTCAGCTGGATTTGGTTTCACATGCGACACAAAAGATGTTTTAAGCATGGGAGAAAACACTAAGGTACATTGTACTTATATTGAAGATCCTGACGGAACTTGGATAGAACTAATTGAAGTTTATAAAATACCTATAATCGAAAAATTAGGTTTATTCTTAAATGTAGAAAAGCGACCTGCAAATCAACCATTACCAAATTGGATGTTAAAAGCACTAAAGTTCTCTAGGGTTAAAGGTTAAATTCTTTCTATCTTATTATTTATTATATTAAAACGCCGAACTTTGCATTCGGCGTTTTAATTGGTAAAGTCTAAAGGCACTTCAATACTTTTAGAAAACTAATAATCGCTATTTTAACTTAAATACGGTAAGCTCTGTTTTTCGACTCAACCGTTGTTGCTCTTCGTCTTGTTCTTCCTGAGTTCTAACTTTACCATAAGAAAATGCTTTAATTCTTGATTGATGTACTCCATTTTCTGTAAAAAACTGAAGTACTTTTGCTTTTCGCTTAATCGTTAATTCTTTATTGTAAGCAACAGAACCTCTTGAAGAAGCATAAGATTCTATTCTTATAAGTAATTCTGGATCTTTACGAAGTTGCTCTAATCTTTTGTTTAGAATTACCCTATCATCTTTTGTTAATACATACTCATTATTTGCATAATAAATTGCGACAGTATCTTGTATAACTGTTTGCTCAATTTGTATTACTTCTATATTCATTACTGAGTCTCCAAGGTTAAAATCTTCTGATTTATCAAAAACATAAAAACCAACATCATCTCTATTTAAAACAGCTACTGTTTGATGAAAGCGATTCGTAATATTTAGTATTGGTTCTTCTTTTAAGGTACTTTCGTCTTTAATTCTAAATTTATACTGATCATCTACTTTTAAGCCTACTGCCATAAAATCTCCTTCTATAGTTGAGTTTACTTCTTTTAATAAGCTATTCTTATCATGTACTTCTACCCCAAGTTTACCAACATTTTTCTTAACTTTAGGATATACAAATTGACCTGTTAGTGCTACTCTTTTTTCTAGAAATAAAAGAGCTTCTTCCTCAAATTCAAGTGCACTTTCATTATTTGAACTTAGCTTCCTAAATATAAAGTTTCCATCTTTATCTTTCTTTAATCGAGCTAGTAGCTGGTTCTTCTTATTAAAAATCAACAAATCAAAATCCTCATCGTCTTCTGTTTTAAGCGTATAATTTGCACCTGTAGGAATTTTTTTAAAAATAAAATTACCGTATTTATCTGTTTTAGTCTTCATAATAATATTCCCATCTTCATCTACCAAGTAGACATCTAAGCCTTCTGAATTTCCAGACTTTAATTTTTTAAATACAAATTGGCCAGACAACTCTCCATTTTTATTCAGCAAATCCAAATCTTCATCATCCATTAATGCCATTGTACCAACACTAGAAGAGGACAGTTTTCTATAGATAAAATTCCCTTCTTTATCTGATATTAAAACAACATCTTCTTTCTGGTCGAAAAGAATTAACTCCATTTCTTCGTCAGCATCCATAACCCTTAGACTATAGTTTCCGTCTGAAGGAATTTTCTTAAATATAAAGTTTCCATTCTTATCTACTTTAGCTCTTCCAATCAGGTTTCCATCATCGTCGTACATTCCTACTTCCAAACCTTCGGTAGTTCTACTTCTTAGCTTTCTAAAAACTAGTTTCCCCTCAACACTAGGGTCTTGTTCTACCATTTTTACAATACGGTTAAATGCGTAAATATCGTCCTCCCCTTTTCCTGCAGCTCTATTCGAACAAAAATAACCACTCGTTTTATTCACATTAAAAACCATAGCAAACTCGTCTGCCTCACTATTTATCGTTTTACCTAAGTTTTTAGGAGTACTCCATCTTCCCTCTTTCCATTCGGAAACATAAAGATCTAAACCACCAAAGCCTCCATCTCTATCTGAAGAAAAGTAAAGTCTATCCTCTATTAAATAAGGGAACATTTCACTGCTAAAGCCATTAATTCCATCTACCTTTTTTGGTGTTCCCCACTGTCCTCTTTCTCTAACAACATAGTAAATATCACTTTCTTTTGCTCCAGGCTTTTTATTCCAAGCAAAATATAATTTTTTACCATCTGGTGACCAAGCAGGTTGAGCAAAAGACTGTTTAGCTACGTTGAATGGAAGTAGCTCTAATGTTTTCCACTTATTATTTTCTTTTTTAGCTATGTATAATTGAGGAGTAGCAATAGCTTTAGAAAGCATTTTTGTTTCTTTATGTGTTACAATACTTACTATAGCCTCTGTTCCTTCTTTATTAAATACTATAGGGCCTACATGGTCATCTTTAAGCAACAGTTCATCGAACAATCCTATTTTTTCTAACACAACAGAATCGTTAAAGATATTTTCAAAATCTGCCTTAAAAATATTTAGATGCTTCGTTTTTTTCCAGTTACCCTCTCCTAGCGTTTTAAAATCATATTCTCTATCGGAAACAAAGACAAATTTCTCTTTATATAACACTGGACTAAACTCATTAAAAGCAGAATTAAGCCCATAAATTTGTTCAACCTCAAAATCTACAAACTTTTTATATTTTTTAGCTTTTTTAGTCTGACCAAAACCAACTAAACTTATTCCTACAATAAATAAAAGGGTACTAATAAAATTCTTTAACATTCTTAACCTGATTTCCTTATTATAAATACCTTGGTGATACTGACTTTTTACGTTTACTAACCAAATCTGCTCCTAAAAAAACTTCATGTGAACCAGAATTAAACTGCTTTATTGCTCCTAAATTAAAATCGTAACTATATCCAATTCTAAATGCTTGTGATATATTATATTCTGTAATTAACACAATACTCGACTCTCTATTTTCTGAACTTGAAGTTCTATAAGAAGCACCTAACCAGAAAACTTTCTGAAATAAAACACTTGTATTAATATCAAAATTTAATGGTGCCGACTTTGTATATCTTACTAATGCAGACGGCTTAAATACTAAATTTGGTGTTATTACAAATGCTTTTCCTAAAAACCCCATTAAATGCATATTTAAATCATATGTTTCTGTCTGATCATTAAACTTTACACTTCCGTTTGATAAATGATTAGCGCTAAAACCAGCATAAAATTTATCTGTATGATAATAAGTTCCAAAATCAAAATTTGCTGTTTGACTGGTAAAATTTACTGGAGCTTTATCATTATCATTAGTATAAGATAATTCATCATTTCTAAGTGTGTTGGTATAAAAACCTCCTCTTAATCCAAAAGAAAGTTTCCCTTGCCCTAATTTTAAATGATAAGCATAAGTTCCAAGTAGTGTAGTGTTTAAAGTCGGACCTACTCTATCTTGCATAAGGTTAATACCTAAACCAAAATTCTTTCCTTTTATTGGACTATGTAGGGCTAAGCTATTTGTTTTTGGTGCTCCTTCTATACCTACCCATTGACTTCTATGTAATAACACACCACTGATTGCATTTCTTGTACCAGTATAAGCAGGGTTAATCGCCATAGGATTAAACATATACTGACTGTATAAAGCATCTTGCTGCGCTATAGTTTCTATTACTGGCACAAGCAACAATAAAAATATTAACTTATAATTTCTCATCTTCATTTTATCTTTGTAAATAAACCCATCCGCTAGTTGAAATGTTTTTTTCTGGAATTTTCAATGTGTAAAAGTATGTCCCAATTGGTACATCTTTATTATTCATATTTGTCCCATCCCAGGCTTGAGACTCATTATCATAATTTGGAAATTCTTTGATTATATCTCCCCATCTATTATAAATTAAAACAAAAACAGGCTCGTTTAAAAGACCATAACTTTCTAAATCGATTCTAAATGTTTGATTTTCTACTATAGAACTATTGGGGTTAAAAGCGTTTGTTGGTTGTGTATTTTGATTACAATCAAGTTGAATTAAATCTACCCCAGTAAAAACACTAAAGCAACCTTGACTTTCGGCTTCGCCAACAACTTGAATAAAGACGCTATCATTAATTAGTTCCTGTGAAGTTAGAAAAGTATTCCCTGCATTTGACTCTCGAACCGTAAGTTGATTACCGTTTATAAATGAATAACGATGGACTAGCTCTTGATTAGATTGGTCTTGATCTACAAAGAATAATGAATCTCCTATACAAAAAGAATAGCTTTCGTTGTAAAGTGGAGTTGCAGGTTTTGGATTATTAAATCTTAAAATTTGAAATTGACTACCTGCTGGTGCTAATGAATAATTACAGCCATTTGAATCCACCAAACTAATGTTATAGGCTGAATCTCCTTTCAAGCCCACAATTATGCTATCATTCAATGAAATTAAATCATTGCTGACCCCATTTGTCATAGTATTTAAAAACTGATATGGTCTTGTACCTCCGCTTAGTCCTTCAAAAATAATTTGTCCTGTACCTTGACCACAATTATCGCTTTGTATAATAGTATTTGTAAGTGTAAAAGGATTAGGCTCAGTTATCGATACTTCAACTGTATCGCTATTGCAATCATTATTATCTGCTAAAAAAAATGTATATATTCCAGCACTTAACTCACTAATCGTATCGTTTGAGTTAATATAAGAAGGAAATGTAGATGAGTTGTCTTCAATAAAAACAGTTCCTATGCTTAAATTACTAGTAACAATAATTTCACCATCAGACTGTGAAGCTCCAGAAATACTCGGGCAAGCAACATTTGTAACTTCAAATTCTATTGAAGGCTTAGGATAAATTTTAACATAAAAGGTAGAGTCTAAAATACAATTCCCTTGATCTGCCTCACCTTTAAAGTTAACCTTTACAGAATCTAGTTGAAGATTATTGTGGAAAAATGAGGTTGTATAACTACTCGACTGACTTTGTACATTGTCATTTACAGACCATTGAAAAGTAGGGTTGTTTGTTGTTTGCAGAATGTATTCTGAATTTAAATCAATAGTAGAACCTTGACAAAATGGACCTGTTTCAACATATATTTCAAAATCGTTACACTGACCATATAAACTTGTTTTTACAAGAAAAACAATAAATAGAAGAATTATTAACCTCATCCTTTTTCCTTTATTTTAAATCTAAATAAACCCACCCGCTAGTAGTAAAATTAGCAGCTAAAGAAGATACGACGTAATAATAAGTTCCTTCTGGCATCATATCTCCATTTCTATTTTTACCATCCCAAGCATTAGTATTGTTATCATAACTCTCTACTGTATAAATGATATCTCCCCAACGATTATAGATTGTTACAGCGAGATCTTCAACTTCATCTACTATTTCCAAATCTAATTTAAAAGTAGTATTTTCTGCTAAGCTACTGTTTGGACTAAATGCATTTGTTGAGATTACATTCTTGTTCCTACAATCAGAATTTAATAAAACTAAAAGAGAATCTTTAAAATCACATCCAGCTTCGGTAATTTGGAAGCTGTAAAGTCCAAACTCAGGTACAGCAATAAAAATAGTATCTGTCCCTTCACTATTTTCAAAATTATTATTTACAGACCAATTTATTGTTGGACTACCAGAGTTCGAATTAAAAATCAACAATAATGAGTCATTTTCGCAAACTTCTCTCACTGTATTATTAAAAATAGGTTTTACAATATTGTTTAAAGGAATATAAGTTGTATCACTGAGGCATCCATCATTCACAAAAACACCCATCGAGTCTAAAAAAGGAAAATTATCATCTTCTACACTAATTAGAG
>CALDTD010000361.1 GCA_937924345.1 uncultured Flavobacteriales bacterium
CAATCATTACACGCGCAGCGAATTTAGCAGCTAGGAAAGGAATTTTAGTAGTAAATGCTGCTGGAAATGAGGGAGAAACAGATTGGAAATTTGTTGCAGCTCCGGGTGATGCTGATAGCGCATTAACAGTAGGAGGTATAAACCCTTGGACCGGGCTTCATACTGCTTTTAGCTCTTATGGGCCAAATGCTAATCATCATCTAAAACCAAATGTTGCTGCTTTTGGTCATGCTGTAGGTTATGATTATGGACTTAATTACTTAGGAGAGTTAACAGGAACTTCTTTTGCTAGTCCATTAGTAGCTGGTTTTGCAGCCTGTGCATGGCAATCAGATACAAGTCTTACCAATATGGAATTGTTTCAAGAAATTGAAAAGTCTGGAGCTCAATACCCTTATTATGATTATGCCACAGGTTATGGATTGCCGAAAGCGAGTTATTTTATGAATTCCAAAAAAGAAATTACTCCTACTTTTTTAATTGATACAACAGGCGGAATAGAACTAAAGGTTAAGGTTAAAGAAGAATATTTTATTGAGAATAAGATGGTGAATATTAACCAACCTACACATAAAAAATCTTTTTTTCATATTAAAGATGATTATACTATCGGTTCAGGTCCTATTCCAAAAAGCGAACCAGAGGTACTTTATTTCCATATAGAAAATAAAGAAGGTTACTTAAGTCAATACGAAGTTATAGCAGTCAATCAAATAGAAGTTTTGTCTTTGTTAATAGATAAGCATAAAGGGACTACGCTTAGGTTTAGTTACAAAGGTTTTACTCAATCCATAAAACTATAAAGTAATGAGAAAGTTCACTCTTTTATTTTTTTTGATTTTTGGTATTTGTACTTCTAATTTGATTTATAGTCAGGCGATTTTAATAAAGGATAAAACCTTAGAAGACTTTAAGGATCATGATTATGATTTTGGTCCCAATCGAAAAAAATATAGCTATTCTTATTATGGGGTAGGAAAGATTGTTAACGCTTCATTGCCAGATTCTGTTTTTTCTGTTCGTTGGAATGCACTAAAAGTAACATCTGGTTATTCTAAAAAAAGACAAGTAAATAAATACTTAGGCTTATTAATTGATCTTGAAATCTCTGCAGAAAGTTATGCTTTAAATAAGTTAGATTCTACAACGGTTATAAATTTTAATTCTAATATTGATAAAGCAAGATATGTTTTTTATAAAATTGGTGGAGATTTAGCTTTTCAGTCAAATCTAAGACCAAAAAGAGGAAATCAATTAGGAACCTATATCACTTTGGGTATGTTTGGAGATTATAATATCGCTAGACGATTTGTTACCAAAGCTAAGTTCGAAAATGGATTTAAAGTAAAAGATAAAGTTGTGTATAAAAAGCTGCCTTTTGCTCACCCTTTTCAATATGGAGCTGTTTTAAAGTTTGGAAAACATTACTTCGATATTTTTGCAAAATATAGAATTTCTAACGCTTTTAATAATGGGCAATTAGAACTTCCAAGACTAATTATTGGTCTAGAGTTTTTATTGCATAATGATTAGCTTAATCCATTGCCACTATTTTTAATCCATTTAACCCCAAATCGTAATAGTTGAAGTAGAATAATGGCTAGCGTTATTTTTACTGCCAACAGTTTTTTAAAAAAGAAACATAATATAAAATAGAATACTATTACACTAACTGTTAGTATTAGAACAATAATTAAGAGCTTAATTTTTACTATTCTATTTTCTCTTTTCATTCTATAGCTCAACTTTATTAAAACGGATATCCAATACCTAAGTTAAATTGCCAAGGAAAAAAATCTTTTCTTAAGCTTCCATCAGGATATCCAGAAACATCATTCCATTTACCACGTACAATCCACCGCTCTTGTTTTGGAAGAGAAGGGTTTTTAATAGGCATTGCAAAATCAAAGCGAATAATAAAAAAGTCTAAATCCATTCTTAGTCCAAAACCAGTTCCCAGGCCAAGCTCTGGAATTGCATTTTCAATTTTAAATTGTCCTCCAGTTCGTAGCGAATCTTCATTGAGTAACCAAATATTTCCTGCATCCAAAAATACTGCACCATTAATCCAACTAGAAATTGGAAAACGCAATTCAAGGTTCGCTTCTATTTTTATATCACCAATTTTATCAAAACTAGTAGTTGAATCATAATATGCCCCTGGTCCCATTGTTCTAGCCCTCCAAGCTCTAAGTCCGTTTGCACCTCCAGAGAAAAAGCTCTCCTCGAAGGGTAAAGCTTCTTTTAAGTTTCTTAAAGGAACCCCAACTCCTCCAGCTAATCTAGAAACTAAACTTACTCTATTTGTAAAGTTATTATAATGCCTTATATCTGTAGAAATTTTAGCAAATTGAGCAAAACGAATTCCTAAAAATTCATAAGCTCCTTGCGCATTTAAAGGTTGGTTTGTAAGGCTGTAAAGAGCTCTTAATGAATTTCCTGCAGTCTCTAATTCAGATTCAAAGTAAAAAACATGTTGCTTTTTTTTCTTCCTATTTTGGCCGTTGTAGGTAAAACTAAGTTTAGAGCTTGCAATAATGTGATCTTGATAACTTGCTGCTAATAAACGATCATTCAATTTATCTATTGTGGCTTGAAAGGCTGCTGATTTATCAATTTTTATTGCACTAATGTTAAATGGGGTAAAGCGATATGTTTTTGTTTTATTCTCGTGCCAAACATATCCGAAAGAAAAGTTCTCTTTGTTTCGTGTAAAATCTGGTCTTCTTTGAAAGTTGATTACACCAGTAAAATCTGTTTTTGGATTGTAAGCATTTGGGAAAAATTTATTAAGGAAAACAAATCTAGGTATAGTAAGACTTACAATAGGTCCAAACTCAAGCGTATTAAAGCTAGAAAGGTTAGGTATAGTTGTTTCAATACCTTCTTCTACATCTTGATTAACAAGTGATTGCTGCATTTCTATCCCCCCACTTAGGCTTATTTGTAACTGTTCAGCACCTTTAAATATGTTTTTGTGGGAATAAGCAATTCTTCCTTCAATACCAAATAGACCATTTCGGTGAGTTCCATCTGTAGCAATTGTAAAACTTTGCATTTTTGTAGGCTCTAACTTTATTTTTGCTACTAAATCGTTATTACCATTGTTTAGCGTGTCAAACTCTATGGCAGTTGCTTTAAAAGTGCCAAGAGAGGCAAATGTTCGGTAAGTATTTGTTATTTTATCTTTATTATATAACTCTCCTTCTTCAAATTTTAGCGAATTATACAAAAGCTTTGGTTTGAATTGTAAAGGTTTACGGTTTATAAGTTTAATATTTGTGTTAGATGAAAGTAGCGTGTCTTTGTAGTCGTAAATTTCTGCTTTGTTGCTATAATCCGAAAGGATTTCTATTTCTGTAATTTTATATTGAGCATGATTTCGTTTAATAATTGTATCATAAACAGGATCTTTTTGTTTGTAGTTTTGTACACGTAATTCTACATTTACTTTGTTTGATCTAAGGTTGCTATCAATTTTAAAGTGAATAAACTCTTTATTAAAGAATTTATATCCATTATTAAGCAGATAAGCTGTAATTCGCTCGCGTTCTTTACTCAGTTTTTCAGAATCGTAAATCTGATTAGTGTCAATTATCGATTTTTTACGAATAGAATTGATGTAACTCGCCAACGTTGAATCTTTTATTTTATAATTAATTCCCTTTATTCGATAAGGTTCTTTTAAATTAATTAGGTAATCTATCTCGCCACGATTTTGTTTTCGTTTATGCTTTATTTTAACGATTTCTCCATTTTCTTTAATTGTATCTGGGAATAATTTAATGTTAAAGTTTACCTCATTATTAAAGTATCCTTTGTTGATCAGGTAAAGGTTAAGTTGTTTTGCAGATGTAATTGTTTTTGCGGTGTCTATAATTACAGGTGCTTCACCAGATTCTCTAACTCTTTCACCAAAAGTAGGTTTAGGCTCTACAAGTGGCTTGGGAATAAACCTAATTGGTAAATAAGAAATGTTATTTTTCTTAGCTTTTTCAGCTCTTTTTTTGTTCTTAGCTTCTGTTTTTAGTCGTCTTTTTTTGTTTTGCTCAACGATATTTTTGTTTTTCTTTTCAGCTTTTTTAATTTTTACGAGACGTTTTTTTTGTATTCTTTTTTCGCTAGATAAATTGTATAAGCGAAGATAAGCTCGAATACCACCGATTGCTTTTCGGTTTGGTTTCTGTTTAAGAATGCCTTGCATTTCTTCTACATCGATATTGTCATGTTTGGTAAATAAAAGGCTTGTATCTTCTTTAATTTTAAAGTTATTATTGTCTAATAAATATTCGCCTTTAGGAACGTGTTTAGTTATGCTACAAGAATTTATAACAAACAGTGTAGGAATCAATATTCCTAAAGATATAAGTGCATTTTTAATCAAAACAATTTATTGCTTAACTT
>CALDTD010000362.1 GCA_937924345.1 uncultured Flavobacteriales bacterium
TGTTTCCTTCTATTGATTGAGTAGTCGTACCTGCTTCTGTTGCAAAGATAGTTCCCATTACTTCATTCTCATTTGCACCAGCAATTCCTGGTAAGTTAGCCATACTTAAGTTCAACTCTGCAGACTTAGCAGTTGCATCAATTGCTTTAGCTACATCATCTACACTTGTTGCACTTCCAATCTTACCTTTTAAGTATGCAGCTTTTTTCTCTTTTAATACTTCTGGACGCATTAATTCTTTTATTCCATCAAAAGATGGAGTTCCTTCGTGAGATTCACTTTTTAAAGAAGTAATTGCCAATAATTCGTCTGAAATAAACTCTGGATCAGAAATACTTCCAACCTTATGGTTAAAGTTCCATTTTACTAATGGCATATTTTTCCCAAGTTCTCCAATAAATGGACTTTCAATTCTTACGTTTTCTGCTGTCTTTACTTCTTTATTTAATTTTTCTGCGGCTGCTTTAAATCCTGATGCTTTAGCTTCAGCATAAAAACCATCAACTGTTTCTGTATAAACTAAATCTCTAGTCGCTTTACTAGGCTTTACATTAGCATCAACAATGGCAATCATTTTATAAGCATTGTCTCCTCTCTTTAAGTTTTCCATAATGTGAAAACCGAAAGATGTTTTTACAATCTCCATTGCTCCTACAGGTTTGTTAAAACCAAAGTCTTTGTATTCTTGAACAAAGTTGATGTCCTTATCAAATGTATACTCTCCGTCTTTTCCTGGCTGGTTAGAACCTGGATCTTCGGAATATTTGTAAACGAAATCTACAAACTTAGAACGATCTCTCTTTAATACACGTAACAAACTATCAGCAAATGCCTTTTTCTTTTTAAACTCATCTGCGTTATTCTCGTCAGCTTTAACTAAAATATGTCTTACCGTTACCTCATTCTTAGTCACAATATCTCTTACCTTAATTAACTGTAATTTATTTCCTTCTGCAACAGGCCCAACAACATCTCCTTTGTTAGCAGCAGTAATTAATTCGTCAGTTGCTACCGAGAAAGTTCCAGTTCCAGGTTTGTATGGTTCTGTTGGTAAAACGTCTACAGCATTAATCTGAAATTGATTTTGCTGTTGCTGATTAGCACCGATTTTAGTCGCAGCATTATTTGCAACGAATAAAGAATCGTTAACAGAATTTTTAAACGCTTGTTTTTTACGCTCCATATTCGCCATTGCTGCTTGTTTATCTTCAGCAGAAGGAGAAACTTTAAACGTTACATAATCAATTGTTCTTACTTCTGATTCTTGTTCCCATTTCTTATCATTCTTATGTGCATCGAAATACTTTCTCAAGTCTGCATCTTCTACAGTAACTAAAGAATCTGGAATTGTACTGTATTCTTTAAATGCATAACGAACAGAAGCCTTAGTATTTTTCTCGATAAAACTTCTTTTTGCATCTTCAGTCGTTGCGTAAGCACCAAACTTTGCCATTTTGGTATACTTATCTCTCAAACGTTGTTTTCTGATAGGGCTTTCTACATTACTATATAACCAAGCTTTTGCTCCTTTTCCACCAACCAAAACTCTGTCGATACCAGGCTTTACAGAATCTTTAGCAAATTGGCCATTATATTTGAACATTTCTTTAATAACAGGCGAAGGATCTTCTCCGTAAATCATAACGTCATTCAGCTCTTTACTACCAACAGCTAGTGGAACTTCAGCTAATTCTTTTCCATACAAAGTACCTACAACAAGCTGACTCCAAACACTATTCTTTATTTGTTCGTTTTGTTGATCATCTAAAACTAATACCTGACCAGCTTGTTGATATTGCTGTCTGTAAGTGTTAATCGTACTATCTATTTTGTAATTGTATCGCCATTCCGAATCCATCATTGGGGTGCCATCTATGCTACCAATTGGTTGTTCTCCAGTACCATAAAAGTAGCTTGAAATTCTATCGAAAGGTACGATAAACAGTAGTAAACCTAACCCTACGAATATAACTAGCAGTGTCGATTTTTCTCTAATTTTACCTATTATTGCCATTTTTTTATAAAAATTTAAGTTCGCGAATATACAATTGTAATTTGATTAATAAAAGTTTACCCGCTTTAGTTTTGCTCGATTTACAACTTTATAATGGTTTATAAACATTTATTCTAGTTGTTAACAAAGCCTTTAAGCTTATTTAAGGTCTCAAACTATTTATAGAAATAGTTTCTATATTTACGCTTTGCAACTGACTTAACATTACATTCTGATCAAAAATGAGCGATTCTAAACGCATCAAAAAAGCACTAATTTCTGTTTACAGTAAAGATAAATTAGACAAAATTGTTCAAGAGCTACAAAAATTAGGTGTAGAAATATTTTCTACAGGTGGTACTCAAAGCTACATAGAAAGTAAAGGTGTTGAAGTTTCTCGTGTTGAAGATTTGACGAGTTATCCTTCTATTCTTGGAGGTAGAGTAAAAACATTGCATCCAAAAATATTTGGTGGAATTTTAAGTCGAAGAGATTTAAAAGAAGATATTAATCAGTTAAACGAATTTGAGATTCCAGAGATAGATTTAGTGATTGTAGATTTATATCCATTTGAAGAGACCGTTTCTTCTGGTGCAAGTCACGAAGATATTATCGAAAAAATTGATATAGGCGGTATTTCCTTAATTAGAGCGGCAGCTAAAAACTATAAGGATGTTGTAATTGTATCTTCGAAAAACCAATACGAAGATTTATCTAAAGTTTTATCAAACAATAAAGGGGAAACTACTTTAGGTGAGCGAAAAGAGTTTGCAAAAGCCGCCTTTAATATCTCATCTCATTACGATACAAAAATATTCAATTACTTCAGCAACAACGATGATAGCGTTTTAAAAGAAAGTATTTTAGAATCTACACCTCTTCGTTATGGAGAAAACCCGCATCAAAAAGGTGTCTTTTATGGAAAACTGGACGAGCTGTTTGATAAATTACACGGAAAGGCATTAAGCTATAATAACCTGTTAGATGTTGATGCCGCAGTAAATCTTATGCAAGAGTTTAAAAACGAAGGACCAACTTTCGCTATTTTAAAACACAATAACGCTTGTGGAATTGCAATAAAAAAAACTATTAAGGATGCATACGAAGCTGCTTTAGCAGGGGATCCTGTTTCTGCTTTCGGTGGAATATTAATTAGTAACACTAAAATTGATTTAGAAACAGCCGAAGAGATAAACAAGCTGTTTTGCGAGGTCGTAATTGCTCCAGCTTACGAAGTTGAAGCATTAAAAATCTTAAAAAGTAAAAAGAATAGAATTATTCTTATTCAAAAAGAAGTTGCGTTTCCAAAAACACAAATAAGAACATTATTGAATGGTGTCTTATTTCAAGAAAAAGATAACAAAACTGATAAAATTACTGACTTTAAAAACGCTACAAATAAAAAACCTAGCGCCAGTCAGTTAACTGATTTAGAATTTGCTAGTAAGATTTCGAAGCACACAAAATCAAACACCATAGTTTTAGCAAAAAACAAACAACTATTAGCAAGTGGAACAGGACAAACTTCTAGAGTTGACGCGCTAAACCAAGCTATACATAAAGCAAAGTCATTTCATTTTGATTTGAACGAAGCAGTATTAGCCTCTGATGCATTCTTTCCTTTTCCTGATTGTGTAGAAATAGCTGGTAAAGAAGGGGTAAACGCCGTAATTCAACCTGGAGGATCTATAAAAGATCAGCTTTCGATTGACTATTGTAATGCAAACGATATTGCAATGGTCTTTACAGGAACAAGACATTTTAAACATTAACAAACAACAGATTAAAAAGTACAACAGCATAACAGAACATGGGATTATTTAACGTATTTACACAAGAAATAGCAATAGATTTAGGAACAGCAAATACTTTAATCATACAAAATGATAAAGTAGTTGTAGATCAACCATCGATTGTTGCCATAGACCGAACAACAAACAAAATAATTGGAATTGGGCGTAAGGCACAGCAAATGCATGGTAAAACGCACGAAAACATTAAAACTGTTCGTCCTTTAAGAGACGGTGTAATTGCAGATTTCCATGCTGCTGAGCACATGATTAGAGGTATGATTAAGATGATTAAATCTGGTCGTCAACTAATGCAACCTTCTTTAAGAATGGTAATTTGTATTCCTTCTGGAATTACAGAAGTAGAAAAAAGAGCGGTTCAGGACTCTGCAGAACACGCAGGAGGTAAAGAAGTTTACTTAATTCATGAACCTATGGCTGCAGCAATAGGTATTGGTGTTGATGTAGAAGAACCAATGGGGAATATGATTATTGACATAGGCGGAGGAACTTCTGAAATTGCTGTAATAGCTTTGGGAGGAATTGTTTGTGATAAATCTATTCGTGTTGCAGGTGATGACTTTACAGGAGATATTGAAGAGTATATGCGTCGTCAGCACAATATTTTAATTGGAGAGCGTACTGCAGAACAGATTAAGATTGAAGTTGGAGCTGCTGTAACAGAACTAGAAAATCCGCCAGAAGATTACCCTGTTCGTGGGCGTGATTTAATGACAGGTATTCCGAAAGAAATTTATGTTACTTACCAAGAAATTGCACATTGTTTAGATAAGTCTATTGCAAAAATTGAGGAGGCTATTATGAATGCTTTAGAAATGACACCACCAGAGTTATCTGCAGATATTTTTAAGACAGGTATATATTTAGCTGGAGGAGGTTCTATGCTAAGAGGGTTAGATAAACGAATTTCTGAAAAAACAAAACTACCTGTACATATCGCAGAAGATCCTTTAAGAGCAGTTGCAAGAGGTACTGGAATTGCATTAAAAAACATCGATAAATATCAGTTCTTAATTAGACAATAGGTTAATTAAATAACTGTTTACTGTAGAAAATATTCTATTTCAAAAATAGAAAAGCAACCGCATGCAAAACATATTTCGTCTTTTTCAGAAATATAGCACTGTCTTTATCTTCTTGATATTGCAGTTGATTTGTATGGGCTTTATTTTCTCTAAAAGTAATCCTTATCAACACTCTAAATTTGCTAACTCGTCTAACCAACTTATAGGTGGAATATATGAGGTAAACAACAGCGTAAAATCGTATTTGTATTTAGAAGAAGAAAACGAATTACTTCGTGAACAAAACCAAAAACTATTAGATAAAATTAATAATCAATCGCTAACTGTTGGTAATTACTTTTCTATTTTGGAAGACACTCTTTATATGCAACAATATTATCACCAAGCTGCATCTATTATAAAACTAAGCAAAGATAAAAGCAATAATTTTCTAACCTTAAACAAAGGAGAATCAAACGGGGTAAAACGTAATACTGGAATTATAGGAACTAAAGGAGTTATTGGTTATGTTGTAGCTTCATCTAGCCATTATGCAACAGTTTTACCTATTATACATCCAAAGTTTAAACTATCAGTAAGACACAAGAAAACCAAATCTATAGGCCTACTTTCTTGGGAAAAGAACAATACATGGCAAACTGCAACCATTAATGATATTGCTAATTTTATGACAGTAACAATTGGAGATACTATTGAAACAACTGGAGGTGATACATTTTTTCCTGAGGGAACTGTAATAGGAATTGTTAAAGAAACAGAAGAACTTCCTGGTAAAGGGACGCAATTAATAACAATTAACCTTATCGAGAATTTTGGGAATATACATTCTGTATTTGCTATAGAAAATGTTTCACAAATAGAACAACAACAATTAGAAGATTCGGTGGTAATCGATGAATAATTTAATCAAAAACATATTACACCTCTTGGGACTTGTTTTCGTACAAGTCTTGGTAATCGATCAAATTAGCTTTGGAAGTTTAAACACATACGTTAGCCCAATTATCGTTGGATTAGGGATTATCATTTTACCAGCAGGGTGGTCACAAAACAGACTTTTACTTACTGCTTTTTTAGTAGGGATACTACTTGATAGCTTTCATGATACATTAGGAATTAATGCTTCTGCTTTGGTTTTTTTAGCGTTTCTTCGTCCCTTAATCTTAAAGCTAGTATCGCCAAGAGAAGGGTTTGAATCTTTTATAGAACCTACAGTTTTTACATTAAAAATAGGAAAATATGCTATCTATAGTTTTATTTTATTTTTAGGATTTAACGTTGTTTATTTCTTGTTAGAAAGTCTAGAAACAAATTCTTTTATTATTGTGTTAATAAAAGCATTTCTTTCGTCAATAGTAGCATTTTTACTCTCGCTTTTATATCAATATTTAACCTTTAAAAAGTAGTAAAATGGATCCATATCAAGGTAGAAGATGGGTTATTATACTCTTAATATTATTTATTGGTATTGTTTTTATTTCACGCTTATTTTATATCCAAGTAATTGACAGTAAATGGATTGATAGGGCTGAACGTATTACGCACAGTAAAAAAATTATAAAACCTGCTAGAGGCTTAATTTACGATAGAAATGGTGAACTATTAGTTATCGCAAAACAAGTTTATGATATTTGGACTACACCAAGAGAGATAGGAGAAATTGACACACTGGAACTTTGTGAGGTTTTAAACATCACAAAAAAAGATTTTGATAAACGATTAAA
>CALDTD010000363.1 GCA_937924345.1 uncultured Flavobacteriales bacterium
TGGGCTTTCTGATGTCGCATTTGTCATGTCTGTTGTAGGCGCCCAAGTGTAAACTCCCGCTTGTAAACTATCTCTGTCTTCGAATGTAATATTCCAACCAGATAACTCAGCTGAAGCGCCAATAGTTACACTACTAGATTCGAAGGTTAATGTCCAGCTTCCATTTGTTGAGCAGCCATTTAAGTTAGAAAACGGTTCGTTAGTGTTAAAACTACCAGATGCAGGGAAAGCACCTCCATTTATATCGCTACCTCCAGAAGGAACAAAACATACTTGTGAGTATGGACCATTAGCCAAACCTATAGGAACCATTTCAATTGAGCATCCATCTGGTGTAGTTAATGTTACGGAAAATTCATCTTCATCCAAAGGACTGAAAAAACTTCCGTTTGCTTCGAAGTTGTCAACACAAACACTTGTGATTAATCCAGAGGTTATTGTTTGTTGGTTCATGTTCTGAACATTTATATTTGTTTCAGCAGCAATTCCTAAAAAACCAGAAGCATCTTCAGCCTGTGTGTTTGCGTAAGTTTTAGTTCCTCCAACATTGACGATTACGCCAGCATCACTATTTAAGTTAAAGCATTCTCCAGCACATACCGTTGTGTCATTTCCTGCATTAGCCTTTAAAATAGGAGTTTTAACAGGTACAGTTATAGTCTCTGTGCAAGTATTTGTTCCATTTGTTATTGTCGCTGTAAATGTTGTTTCAGTAGTTAAAGCTACAGGAGTAGGGTTTTCCCCACCGCTTGACCCCATTGGGTAATTATAGCCATCGTGCTGCCAAGAAATTTGTGATGTTGGGTCGTCCAATGTAATTTGTACATTATCAATTCCCCAATGGTCAAACTCTGGTCCAGATACTGCATCTTGATGCCATTGAATTAGTGTGCTATTAGTCATTGCTGCTACAGGAATAGTTATACAATATTGATTCCAGTTTGTCAAGCTTGGATCGTTCCCTCCATTAGGATCCCAATAATCAATGTCTATCCAAGTAGCACCATTGTCTATTGAGTATTGAACAAAAACACCTTCGTCTGATTCGTCAGGACCTTCACATGGCGAAGAATCTCCTTGCTCTGCATAGCGCATATCAAAACAAATTACTCCACCTGGTGATAAATCTAAAGGATTTGTTGTCATATCTCTAGGGTTTGTAGCTGCATCTCCCATCCACATAAAATCCGAACCGTCTGGAGAAGGAACCCCACACGTGTTATCCGCTACAGTTACACTTTGTGTAAATTGCCAACCTTGCGGTGATCCACCGTTAAAATCTTCTTGAAATGCAACGTTTCCATCCATTGAACCAAATGCACTAAGAGTTACTTCTTCTCCACATAGAACAGAATCAACAGAAGAAATTAAATTTAGTGTACATTGACTATGTATTTGATTAATAAATAGAAATAATAACAATATATATATATATTTCATTGTTTTAATTTTTGTGATAACGTTTTGTTATTTCAAAGGTTGCTTAACTGTTTTTAACAATTTTACAAAAGTAATTGTTTTTACTTGAATATATAAATTGCTTATTTATGAATTGTAAATATATTTTACTGTTATATTACATAAATACATTTTTATTCCGTTAAAAAGATGTTAGTGCAATAACATTTTATTATTTTAGGCACGACTTTTGGAAATCACAAAGCAAAACATCTTTATTATGAAAACTTTACTAATTATTTGTTCATTATTTTTTATTACGATTAAAACGATTGGACAAGACTATATGGAATTATTAGAACTTATCGTTGACGAGAAGTATGAGAAATGCTTGTTTAAGTGTCAAAAAATGAATGTTGCTGATAAGACCAAAAAAGAACCTTTACCTTACTTGTATGCTTCTATGTCTTATTATGAAATGAGTAGAGACCATAAATACAAAGATGATTATCCTAAGGCTTTTAAAAATGCTATTTCGTATTTAGGAAAATATAGAAAGAAAGATAAGTCTTATGAATATAAAGAAGATGCTGAAGAGTATATAGAAAAAATTAAATTTATTTTATTAGAAGAAGTTGAAAACAATGCTTTAGCAGCTACAGAAAAAAGTGCAAAGAGTACAGCTTCTTTAATGAAAAAGATCATTACGTTTGATCCAGATGATCATGGAGCTAAACTAATACAAGGACTAAACTATATTTTGTCGAAAAATAAGACAGAAGGTAAAAAAACTGTACAAGAAGCTTTAGATCAGATAAAAAAGATTGGTTCTGAAATAGAGTTTGGAAGTATGACTGAAAGCCAACAACAATATTTAAAAGTTGCGCTAATGCATTATGCTAAATTCCAGTTGCCAACTGATCAAACATTGGCA
Organism: uncultured Flavobacteriales bacterium; assembly: GCA_937924345.1. Taxonomy (GTDB): domain Bacteria; phylum Bacteroidota; class Bacteroidia; order Flavobacteriales_D; family Parvicellaceae; genus S010-51. The sequence goes on from CALDTD010000363.1 coordinate 2,333, forward strand.
AGTGAAACAATTAGTTTAGGGCATCAATTTTTTTATGAAAAAAGAGATGATTTATTAATAGAAGACACTGCTGATTTTAAAGAACTTTACGATAAGATTACTGGATAATAATTTAATGTTTGTATTCAATCCTCAAGACTGTCTAGTTTTGGGGATTTTTTTTGAGTAATTAAACTTTAATTTATTAACAAAATAATTAAACTATGAAAAAAATAATATCTTGGAATTTAAACGGAATAAGAGCAGTTGCAAAAAAAGGTTTGGTAAATATTATTCATGAATTAGATGCTGATGTTATCTGTTTTCAAGAAACCAAGGCACAAGACGATCAGGTCTTAGAAGCTTTAGATGGTTTAAA
>CALDTD010000364.1 GCA_937924345.1 uncultured Flavobacteriales bacterium
AAAATTATAAAAGGAAATTATAGCTGCGAATTTGTAGCTGACGAAAACATTAGAAAACGTATTTATTTTTAAATTATAACAAGACATTGGAAAACATACTTACCATTACTAACCTTAATAAAAAATTTGGGGAGGTACACGCAGTCAGCAATTTATCATTAACAATAAAGAAAGGAAACATCTATGGTATTTTAGGCCCGAATGGAAGTGGAAAGTCTACAACCCTAGGAATAATTTTAAATGTTGTAAACAAAACCTCGGGAAGTTTTACTTGGTTTGACGGATCTGTTTCTACCCACGAAGCTCTGAAGAAAGTAGGAGCAATAATAGAGCGCCCAAATTTTTATCCATACATGACTGCTGTTCAAAACCTAGAACTAGTTTGTAAGATTAAAAACATCTCCAAAACAAAAATTGAAGAAAAGTTAAAAGCTGTAAACTTATTCGAAAGAAAAGACAGTAAGTTCCAAACCTTTTCTTTGGGAATGAAACAACGATTAGCCATAGCTTCTGCTTTATTAAACGATCCTGAAATTTTAATTTTAGACGAACCAACAAATGGCCTAGATCCAAAGGGGATTCACGAGATAAGAAGCATTATAAAAAACATAGCCAATAACGGAACTACGATTCTTTTTGCATCGCATTTACTAGATGAAGTAGAGAAAATTTGTAATCACGTTATTGTAATCAGAAATGGGGTAAAAATCTACGATGGGAAAGTAGGTGAAATTACCAATTCTTTTGGATTTTTAGATTTAAAAGTAGAGAACAATCAAGAGAGTTTAATCCAAGTTTTGCCTTCTTTTTATGGAATAGAAAGTGTATGCGAAGAAAATGGCTTAATTACAGCAGTGCTTAATCAAGAAGTATCCGCAGGTGAATTTAATAAACTATTGATTGAAAAAGGTTTTCTACTCTCTCATTTAGTAAAACGTAAACCAAATTTAGAACAACAATTTTTATCTCTCACAAAATAAGGAAATTATGCTAAGGCTACTAAGTATTGAATACTTCAAAATAAAACACAACAGGGCAAGTAAGATTCTTATCCTTTTTTACTTTGGTCTACTAAGTTCTATTGCTCTTCTAAGCGCACTAAAAATTGGTTTTGGTCCTTTAAGCTTCAACCTCGCCGAACAAGGAATATTTGAATTCCCCTATATCTGGCATTTCAATACCTATTTTGCAGCAATACTAAAGTTTTTTTTGCTTTTGGTAATTGTTTCTATGGTATCCAATGAATACTCTAACAAAACACTAAAGCAAAACTTAATTGATGGCTTAAGTAAAAAGGAATATATACTCTCTAAGTTTTATATGGTATTAGCAATGTCTTTAGTATCGACACTGTTCGTATTTATTCTATCTACTATTTTAGGACTTATTTATTCTCAAGAAATAACATTCTCGCTTTTTTTCTCGGACCTAAGCTACTTTATTGCTTTTTTTATTAAACTAGTTAGCTTCTTCTCGTTTGGTTTATTTATGGGGGTTTTAATAAAACGTTCTGCCTTTGCAATTGGGGCATTATTTATCTTTTATATTCTGGAGGCTATCGTTGGACTTATTATTAGTTACTATGCGAATAAAGATACAACAGCATTTATTAAATCTTTATTCCCTTTTAATTCAAGTGAAAGCCTAATACCTAATCCTATTCCAAGAATGGATTTTATAAAAGACACCTCTTCTCAACTTGGTGCTTACTATAACATAGACTATAATGTTCCTTTACTTAACGTAATTGTATCTCTAATTTGGACTGGACTGTTTATTTACGGAGCATATACCTTTATTCAAAAAAGAGATTTATAATGCATAAAAATAAATAATTTTTTCACAACGTAAATACTTTACGGAGTGGAGCGGTAAGTTTGTAGTGTAATCAATAAAACAAAACACTATGAACACAATTTACAACTTAGACTCAAGCTCGTTTTACGATTCTATCGAAATATCTCACCTTGTTTACGAAAAAGGAGATGATGGATTAATGATGGCTTGTAAAATTGAAAAAAATAGTAAAAAATATTACACTAATCTCTCGATTAGCTTTACGCAATTCAACCAGATCATTTCTAGACTACTGCAAAAAGGTATAGACGTTTATGACGAACTATCAACTAGCCTTTTTCAGAAAAACAACTTTGTATCAGAAGTAAACCTTACAACCATAACAGGTAAGAAGGTAATATTGAACGACTTTTCTTTAGCGAGTCATGCAGCATAATTTAACCCATTTAAAAAAAAGCATTATGAGACATTTAAAAATTCAAGCACCCCAAACAGAATTACCAAGTTTAGGAATCTTAACTCAAATAGACGAATTAACGAAACACGATATGATTTATATTTATCACCATCTAAATATAGATTCGGAACTAACATTAGAACGTGACTATGCTAGAATTTGGGATCAAACGGCAATTGGAGTTTTCTACAAAGGTTTTAAACTAGGGTATATTTCTAAAAAATCGAGTGGAATTATTAGCAAACAAATTGATAAAGGCAATCAAGTAATTGCAAAAATTAAAACATTATACAAGCAAAAATATATGCCGCTAGAAGGACTAGATATTGCTGTAACAATTGCTTAAAAAGTAATTCTTAAACTAGGTTAATGAAAATTAACAACTGTAAATCTACATTTGGAATATGAAAGCAACAAAAATTATTTATTACGTTACAACTGGCTTACTCTCTTTTCTTTTATTGGCATCTGCTGGCATGTATATTTTTAACCATGAAGTAGTAAAGGAGATGTTTACAAACTTTGGATACCCAACATACCTTATTTACCCCTTGGCAATTGCTAAAATTTCTGCGGTAATCGTACTATGGACAAAACTAAACACACTTAAAGAGTGGGCATACTCAGCACTTTCTTTTGAATTTTTACTTGCCTTTTTTGCACATGTAATGATTGGAGACGGAGAACAATTCGGGGCTGTATTAGCATTAGTATTGCTCTTTACTTCTTACCTTACCGAGAAGAGAATAAACAATTAACTAATAATTTCACTTTCGTTTTAAGTAGGCAAAAACTTTTAACGAAACGTCTAAGAATAATATTTTTGGATTTGCATTTCGTTCTAAGTGGTAATGCGCATCGTTTAATAGCTCCGTAAGTACCACAATATTTTTATGATTTATAAACGGAGAAAACTTTTCTAAGAACTGACGTTGTGCGCTAGTCAAAATAACTAAATCAGTATCAGCATAATGCCCAACTATGCTTTGCCTAAACATCCCTAATGCAAATACAATAAAATTCTTTTGTGCTTCTCTCCCAGCACTAGCAATAATATCTACCCAATCAATCGTCTCACCAATATTTCTTGTGTAGCATAATCGCATCCACTTAATAAAATTGTCTAAATTAAACGAAGCAGATTCTTTATCATCAATTAGCGAAAGTGCCAAACTTACATTTCCCTCTGATAAATGTGCGTAGGTATCTGCATCCTCTACTGACAAACCATATTGTTGTACTAAATAATCGCTTAATTCCTTTTCTTTTAACCTAGGAATTTTCACCAATTGTGTTCTCGAAAGAATGGTAGAAATAATGTTCTCTTGATTTTGAGAAACTAATAAAAACAAAGTGTTTTTTGGCGGCTCTTCTATAATCTTTAGCAGCTTATTTGCCGCTTGATTATTCATTTGTTCGGGCATCCACATGATTAAAATCTTGTAGCCACCTTCAAACGACTTTAGACTAATTTTCTTTACAATTCGTTGACTTTCATCTGTTCCAATTGTACCTTGCTTATTGTCATTACCCAGCGTTCTATACCAATCTTGCAAACTAAAATACATAGTTGTTTCTAGTTGCTTTTTCCACTCTACAAAAACATCATCAGATGTTCGTGTAGATTTTAAAAGATGTATGGGAAAAGAAAAATGTAAATCCGGGTGACTAAACTTAGCAACTTTTAAACACGAAGGACAATTGCCACAAGCATCAGAATCTAGTTTATTGCTACATAAAATATACTGTGCATATGCAATTGAAAGTGGTAAACTTCCACAACCTGCAGGTCCTAAAAACAACTGAGCATGACTAATGCGCTTACTTTTTACAGTATCGATTAAGTGCGCTTTTACACTTTCCTGCCCTATTATTTTGTTGAACTGCATTAGTGCTAAAAAGCTCTCTACTCCACAACTATATCATAAGGCAATCTAGCTTGCACACCTTCAACAGCAGTAGCAATTTCAACAGCTTTCATAAACGAAGCTAACTTTTGTTGCATGGGGCTTAAAACAGAAATACTTGCGTCCACATTAAACTGTTCTAGAACTTCCATTAATTGGTTACTTTCTTTTTTAGGGTAAACACTAATTTTCACATCTTCGATTTCAGCTTTTTCTGCTGCAAAAGCAATAGCATCATCTATTCCTCCAAGTTCGTCAACCAAACCAATTTTAATTGCATCTGTACCAGCCCAAACTCTACCTTGACCAATGCTATCTACACCAGCAACATCTAAACCTGGTCTTCCATCTGCTACTTTTTGTTTAAAATCCATATAGATATCATCTACACTTTCTTGAACAATTTTATATTCCTCCTCGGTCAACCCTCTTGTAATTGTCATCATAGAAGGACGGTTTGTGTATGCTCTATCTACAGTTATTCCTAATTTTTCTTCTAATGGTTTAGAAATATTTGGCAATACTCCAAACACACCTATAGAGCCTGTAATGGTATTGGGCTGTGCAAAAATACGATCCGATTGGCAAGCTATGTAATATCCACCTGAAGCTGCAACATCCCCCATAGAAACAACTACTGGCATTTTCTCTCTTGCCAACACCATTTCTCTCCAAATTACATCAGAAGCTAATGCACTTCCACCTGGAGAATTAACACGTAAAACTAATGCCTTAATATTATCGTCTGTTCTTGCTTCCCTTATTGCCTTAGCAATAGTTTCTGAACCAATTGTAGTAGAACTACCTTTTCCACTCTGAATTCCTCCAACAGCATAAACTACTGCAATGTTTTTATCTTCTAACTTCAACAAGTTATCATCACCTTTAGCAGCCTTACTACAATATTTTTGAAAAGAAACTAAACTTAATTCTTCGTCCTCTTTTGTTCCTGCTTTAGCTTTTAATTGTGCTATAATTTCATCTTCATAAATTAAATCATCTACCAAATTATATTCTTTAGCAGACTCAGCAGAGCGAACATAAACAGAATCGGCAATTTCGTTTAGTTGAGCACTAGATAAGCCTCTTGTTTCTGTAATACCCCCCAACATTTGGTTCCAAAGTGCATTTAAATAAGTCATCGTTTGTTCTCTGTTAGCATCACTCATGTGGTCATACATAAATGGCTCAACAGCACTTTTAAACTTATTATTACTTCCTCTAATAATTTGAACATCCAAACCAAGCTTATCTATTGCCTTTTTAAAGAACATATATTCAGAACTTAACCCTTGAAACTCCACCATTCCTTCTGGGTATAAATAAACGCTATCGGCAGCAGTAGCCAAATAATATGCTTTTTGCGTAAATACTTCTCCATAAGCTACTACAAATTTACCCGACTCTTTTTTGAAATCTAAAATTGCATTTCTTATCTCTTCGGTTGTAGCCATACCTGCTGGCATAGAAGCGTTATTGATATAAATACCTTTTATATTATCGTCTGACTTGGCTTTTTCTAATCCTGCTTTTATTTCTCTAAGCCCAAGTGCTTGTTTTAACTCTAATGCTTGTTTATCAAACTCAGCAAAAGAAACTTCACTAATTGGATTTTTAAACTTAATGTGTAATACGCTATTTTCTTTTACAGAAAACTCGTCTTTTGGTTCAAAAGCACTTGAAATAGCTCCTGCAATACCTGCAATCAGAACAATAATTAACATACCCCCAATTAAGATAAGGGCTAACGATGATGCGAAAAAAGATCTCCAAAATGGTCTCATAATTTTGTTATTTATGTCTGTTTGTGCTTTAAATTTTTGTGCAAAGGTAATTTTTTAATTCTAATCTATTTAAGAACAGTCTTAAATAACTTATTTGTTAATAATTATTAAGAAAGTAAAAGAGAGAAAACTTTACTTTTGCAATTGAAATGATTCGAGCAATATTACTTTTGGGTAGCAACTTAGGAAATAGACTCCAATACCTAAAAGATGCTGTGCGGCATTTATCGGAGTTAGAAAACACTTCAATTATCAATAAATCTTCTGTTTACGAAAGTGAAGCAGTTGGATACAACTCAGAACAAAGTTATTATAATGCTGCGGTTGAAATTAAAACAATGTTTTCTCCTCAAGAAATCTTAAAAAACTGCTTAGCAATAGAACAACAACTAGAACGAACGAGAAGCGAAACTGTACGTTATATTGACAGAACGATCGATATTGACATAATTTTAATTGAGCAAAATATAATAGAAAAAGAAAACTTAATCGTTCCTCACCCTAGAATGGAAGAGCGTTTATTTTGTTTAAAACCTCTTGCAGAAATAGCAGGAGATTATATAGTTCCCACAAAAAACGAAACAGTTACCTCATTATTAGAAAAAATAGAACATAAAAACGAAGTAATAATAGTTGATGTTAAATTATAAACACATAGTTATAGAAGGGAATATTGGCGCGGGTAAAACAACACTTGCTAATTTTATTGCGCAAGAATTTAACACATCACTTTTATTGGAAGAGTTTGAGGAAAATGATTTTTTAAAAGAGTTCTACAAAACAAACGACTTTGTATTGCATGCAGAAGTACAGTTTATTTTAGATAGAAGCAAACAGCTCTTCCAATTCCACAATCAAAAACATAGTAAAATTGTAACGGACTATATCCCTTCTAAAAGTTTGATTTTCTCTAAAATGAACCTTTCTAATAAAGATTTTGAATTGGTAGAACAACTTGTTAACTCTTTATTTAAAACACTACCCACACCAGATTTAATGATTTATCTTGATAGACCTGTATCAAGCTTAAAAGAAAATATTAAGAAAAGAGGAAGGAGTTATGAATCTGGAATTTCTATGGACTATTTGAAACAAGTTGAAGACGCCTACACCAACTTTTTAAAACAAGAACAAGTTTTTCCTGTATTAAAAATAGATGCAAACGAAATTGACCTCACAAACCCAAGTCTGTTAAAACAACAACTTAGCAATTTGTTATCTACAAAGTTTGAACCACGGGTTAAAAATATAGCCTTAAAGAGTTTAGTCTAAAGTCAATTTTACCTCAACCAAACTTTCTTTACCTTGCTAATATTTTCATTAAAAACTCTAACCAAATAATACCCCGTTGCCAAGTTAGAAGAGTCAAAATTATATTTTTCTGAAGCATTAAATTCGTCTATCAAAATTTCTTGTCCAATAGAATTTGTTATGGACAATTTTACAATTTCATTTAAGTTCTCCACATCAATTGCAAGCAACTTATCTGAAACTATTTCAACAGACCACTGCACATCATTATATACTTCATCTACCCCAGTAAAAGCAATAATATTTGCAGTGTAATCTTCTGTTTCTCCATAACTAACATCAATACAAGCATTATCTATATCTGCATTCCAATTTGTTCTAAATCGCATTAAATGCTCCCCTATTGTTGCGTTATTAGCGATTGACAAGTTAAATGTTGCTACAGAAGTGCCAAACAGAACATTTGAAAGTACTTTTTCAGAATTCTCAAAAATAAAGTTATCATTAAAGTCTATCCAAACAGTCCCATGTTGATCATCAAAATCCGACTGCAACTTCAAATCATAAGTAACACTTCGTTCTAAGTCAATTACTTCTGACGTATAATCTCCAAAACCGCCTAGAGAGCACCCAGTATTACTCACTAAAT
>CALDTD010000365.1 GCA_937924345.1 uncultured Flavobacteriales bacterium
TAATGTAGAAAAAGAATATGACTTAGAAAGTACTGATCAAGAGAATGGAACTTATATGAAGTTTGTTCCTGATTCGGAAATTTTTAAGAACTACGCTTTTAAGAATAATTATTTAGAGAAACTTTTTTGGAATTATTGTTACCTAAACAGAGGGCTTTCAATACATTTTAATAGTAAACGTTTTTTCTCAAAAAATGGTCTAAGAGATTTATTGGAAAATAATATGGATGGTGATCCCCTTTATCCAATTATACATTTAGAAGGGGAAGACATTGAAGTTGCTTTTACGCATGCTAGAAGTTACGGAGAGGATTATTCTTCTTTTGTAAATGGGCAACATACAACGCAAGGTGGAACACATCAAAGTGCCTTTCGAGAAGCCGTTGCAAAAGTCATAAAAGATTTTTTTGGTAAATACGAGCCAGTTGACATTAGGCAATCTATAGTTGCTGCTGTGAGTATAAAAGTAATGGAGCCCGTTTTTGAATCACAAACAAAAACGAAACTAGGTTCTTTAGATATTGAACAAGGAGGTAAGTCTGTTAGAGCTTTTGTTAATGACTTTTTAAAGGAAAAATTAGATAATTTTTTACATCGAAATCCTGAGGTTGCACAAACATTAGAAAATAAAATAAAGCAATCGGAAAAAGAACGAAAAGAATTAAGTGGAATTAGAAAGTTAGCTAGAGACAGAGCCAAGAAATCTAATCTTCATAATAAGAAATTAAGAGATTGTAAAATTCATTTTAATGATTTAAAAAACGAACGTAGAGAAGAGTCTTCTTTGTTTATAACCGAGGGAGATTCTGCAAGTGGATCGATTACAAAATCGAGAGATGTAGGAACGCAAGCAGTATTTAGTTTGCGTGGTAAGCCATTAAACTCTTTTGGGTTGACAAAGAAAGTGGTGTATGAAAACGAAGAGTTTAATTTAGTTCAAGCGGCATTGAATATAGAGGATGGGTTAGAAAATTTACGTTATAATAATGTAATTATTGCTACAGATGCCGATGTAGATGGAATGCATATTAGATTACTATTGTTAACTTTTTTCTTGCAGTTTTTTCCAGATTTAGTAAAGAAAGGTCACGTTAAGATTTTACAAACGCCTCTTTTTAGAGTACGTAACAAAAAAGAGACAATTTATTGTTATTCCGATACAGAGCGAAAAAATGCAATCGAAAAACTAGGAAAAAGTGCAGAAATAACTCGATTTAAGGGGTTAGGTGAGATTTCGCCAAATGAGTTTAAACATTTTATTGGAGAAAATATTCGTTTAGAACCAGTTGTTGTAGGTAAAGAACAAAGTATAGAAGAGATTTTAACATTCTATATGGGTAAAAACACACCAGACCGTCAAAACTTTATTATCGAGAACTTAAAATATGAAGAAGATCTTGAAGAAACATTAAAAAAGGAATGAAGCACTTCTTTACATTTGTTTTTCTCTTATTACTCTTTTTTTCTTGTGAAGGAAAAAAGGATGCTGTTATGACTACTTCAGACCCTAATGAAATGGGTGAAGAAGTGTTTAAGGCTATTAAAACGAATGATTTAAAAACAATAGAAAAGTATTTAGCAACTCCAAATGATATTGAAGAGCGTTTGTCACAAAGCAATTTATCTGAAGAGAATAAGGAAAAGAAAACAGAGAAGTATAATAAACGTGTTAAAGAACTTAGAAAAGCTTTACCAAGCTTAATAAAAGAGTTAGATCAATATAGAAAAGGTTTTAAAGATGCTATTTATGAAGGAATAACTTATAAGAATTATCAAAAAGATAGTGTTACACTAGCTGATATCTCTCTAGTTTATTCGAATAATAGTATTAAGAATAAAATAAAATTAAAAAGTTGTTATTTGACCAAAAGGGGTTGGGTAATGTTTAAAGGGATTAATTACAAACATCCACAATAAAAATCAAAAAATGAGTATAGATAACGAAGAAGAATTGAATGAAGATGCATTTGATGAGAATGATTCTCAAAGTGATGCTACCGATGTCATTCCCTTGTCTGGATTGTACGAAGATTGGTTTTTGGACTATGCATCTTATGTAATTCTTGAGCGAGCTGTTCCAGCTTTGGAAGACGGATTAAAACCTGTGCAACGTAGAATTTTACATTCGCTTAAAGAGTTAGATGATGGTCGTTACAATAAGGTTGCAAACGTTATTGGTAATACAATGAAATATCATCCCCATGGTGATGCTTCTATTGGTGATGCTATGGTGCAAATTGGTCAAAAAGATTTATTGATTGATTGTCAAGGAAACTGGGGGAATACTCTAACAGGTGACGGTGCAGCTGCACCAAGATATATAGAAGCACGACTTACAAAGTTTGCTTTGCACACTGTCTTTAATCCTAAAACAACACAATGGCTTTCTTCTTATGATGGAAGGAATAAAGAGCCAAAAAACTTACCTATAAAGTTTCCTTTACTACTTTCTCAAGGTGCAGAAGGTATTGCGGTGGGAATGGCTTGTAAAATTCTTCCTCATAATTTTATTGAGCTAATTGATGCTTCAATAGATTATTTGCGTGGTCGTAAAGTAGATATTTACCCAGATTTTCCGCATGGTGGGAAAGCCGATTTTAGTAATTATAATGGAGGTCTGAGAGGGGGTAAGGTTCGCGTAAGAGCGAATATTTCGAAATTAAATACAAAGACATTAAAAATAGATCAAATTCCTTATGGAACAACAACTGATTCCTTAATTGATTCTATTGTAAAAGCAACGGAGAAAAATAAAATTAAGGTTCGTAAAGTTGAAGATAATACTGCAGCTGAAGCAGAAATTCTAATTCATTTGCCTGCGGGTATTTCACCTGATAAGATGATAGATGCATTGTATGCATTTACAAATTGCGAAATTTCTATTTCTCCCAACGCAGCAGTAATCGAGAATACGAATACCCCTCTTTTTGTAGATGTAAACACAATGTTAAAGCGGTCTACAGATCGTACGGTCGATTTACTAAAGTTAGAACTTGAGATAAAGAAAAGAGAATTAGAGAATCAGTGGAGATGGGCGTCTTTGGAACGAATTTTTATAGA
>CALDTD010000366.1 GCA_937924345.1 uncultured Flavobacteriales bacterium
CAATATGATAATGAGTTATTGGAAAAATTAATTAATGACGATAATTTTGATGAGACACTCTTTGACAGCAAAGAAAAAACTCAAGAATACTTTAAGTTTTTAAAAGAAGCACTAGATAAGCAACATATAGAAAGTGAAGAAGTTAAGGTTTATACTTTTGATCTTATTGAAAATGCTGAAGAGTCATCTTATGCTATTATGGCAACAATTAAATCAAGTTTAAAAACTAAGAAATTTAAAATTTCTAAATCATTTGTTACTTCTGGACAGTTTTTAGACTTATTAAATTTACATCAAGGTATTAAAAAATATTTAACTTCAACATTTAAAATCAAGAGAAATGATAAAAATGGTACGGAAGATTTTTTTCATGGTTTAGAAGAGTTTTCTAATAATGTTTTAGAATCTGGAAAGCATGGCGCTTATATACAAAGGTATAAGGGTCTTGGAGAGATGAATCCTGAACAACTTTGGGAAACGACAATGAATCCAGAAAATAGAACTTTATTAAAAGTTGAAGTTCAAGATGCTATTGCAGCTGATGAACTATTTTCTGTTTTAATGGGTGATGCGGTAGAGCCTAGAAGAGAATTTGTTGTAAAAAATGCTCTAGATGTTAAAAACCTTGATGTGTAAAAAGCTTAAAAATAATTAGGATAAGATATGACTGATAATACTGAAAATAATCAAAATTCTGGAAAAGATATTCAAATTCTTCCTATAAGAAAAGAGATGAAAGAATGTTATCTTGATTACGCTATGTCAGTAATCATTGGTAGAGCACTTCCAGATGTTCGAGATGGTTTAAAGCCAGTTCATAGAAGAATTTTATATGCAATGCATATGTTAAATAACTACCACAATAGACCCTTTTTGAAGTCGGCAAGAGTCGTTGGTGATGTTATTGGTAAGTATCATCCACATGGGGATAGTGCTGTTTACAACTCTATAGTTCGGTTAGCACAAGATTTTTCAATGAGATATCAAATTGTTGATGGTCAAGGAAACTTTGGATCTATTGATGGTGATAATGCTGCAGCAATGAGATATACGGAAATTAGAATGCAAAAGCTTGCTGAAGAGCTTTTAAAAGATATTGATAAAGATACTGTTGATTGGCAGCCCAATTATGATGATTCATTAAAAGAGCCAATTGTTCTTCCAACTAAAGTTCCAAATCTCTTAATAAATGGATCAACAGGGATTGCTGTTGGGATGGCAACAAACATTCCACCTCATAATTTATCAGAGATTATGAATGGTTTATTAGCACTAATTTCTAATCCAACGATTAGCATTCCTGAAATAATGGAACTTATTCCAGGTCCAGATTTCCCTACTGGTGGATCTATTCATGGAACTGCTGGGATAAAGCAAGCCTACCATACTGGAAAAGGTATTCTTCAAATAAGAGCTAAAGCTGAAATTGAAGTTTATGGAAAACAAGAAAGAGAAAGAATTATTATTAATGAAATTCCGTATCAGGTTAATAAATCAAGACTAATAGAGAAAATTGCTTATCTTGTTAATCAAAAAGAATTAGTTGGAATTTCTGATATTAAAGATGAATCCAATAGACTGGGAATTAGAATTGTTATTGATATTAAAAAAGGTCAACCTGCAAACGTAGTTTTAAATAGACTTTATAAACAGACTCAGCTCCAGGTTAGTTTTGGTATTATTTTCTTATCTATTCATAATGGTCAACCAAAAGTTATGAATATCAAAGAGCAGCTACAATGCTTTATTGATCATAGAAAAGAAGTCATCGTTAGAAGAACTAGATTTGAGTTAAAGAAAGCAAAAGAGAGAGCTCATATTTTAGAAGGTTTAAAAGTTGCAGTTGAGAATATTGATGCAATTGTTGAGATGATTAAAAAATCTAAAGGACCTGAAGAAGCTAGAACAAATCTAATGGGAACTTATTCATTATCTAAAATTCAAGCGCAAGCTATTTTAGATATGAAGTTACAAAGATTAACTGGTCTAGAGCGAGACAAGATTCTGGCTCAATATAAAGAAATCAAAGAAGAAATTACAAGACTAGAGGGTATTTTAGCAGATGAAGCTAAAATTAGATCAATTATTAAAGAAGAGTTTGAAATTATTCTTGAAAATTATGGTGACGAGAGAAAAACAGATATTTTGACTAAAGAAAATGAAATTAGCTTTATTGATACAGTTAAAAATGAAGAAGTGATTGTTACCACTACTCACAAGGGTTATGTAAAAAGAATGGCCACTGATACTTATAAGTCTCAAAAAAGAGGTGGAAAAGGTGTTAAAGGTAGTGGAAGTGATGAAGACTTTTTTACAAATATTTTTACGGCAGATACTCATGATACAATCATGTTCTTTACCGATAAAGGTATTGTTTTTAATTTAAAAGTTTACGAAATTCCAGAAGCTAGTCGAACAGCTAAAGGTAGAAATATTGTTAATCTTCTTGCTATTCCAAACGGGCAAAAAGTAAAACAAGTTCTCTCTATGCCTGCCGATATTACTGGTAAGTCATTAGTTATTTCAACAAGACGTGGAATTATTAAGAAAACTTCATTAGAAGAATATGTTCGAATAAATCAAAATGGTAAGAAAGCAATTAAGATTAATGAAGGGGATGAAGTAGTAAGTTGTAAAATTGTATCTGAAGGTGACAATATTTTATTATGTGCCA
>CALDTD010000367.1 GCA_937924345.1 uncultured Flavobacteriales bacterium
GAGCGTATTAAAACCTTTTTGTTTAATAAAAAAGACCCATACGACACTTATCAATACATTCAACAAACTTGCAAAAAATATAATGTAAAAAGCATTTATTTTTTCTTGCTAGCTGATAGAGCTAATTTTGATAAAAATGTACCATATAAGAACAAGGAAATGATTGAATTAATCAAAAATATTAATTTAAATCATCAAGTCGGAATTCACCCTTCTTATCAATCTTTCCTTCATTCAGATTTAATTAAGAAAGAAAAAAAACGGTTAGAAAATATAGTGAACTCACCGATTATTAAATCGAGAAAACACTTTTTAAAGCTAGCTATTCCAGAAACATATAGAAATTTAGTTAAAGTCGGTATAACTGAAGATTATACAATGGGTTATGCAGATAACGTTGGGTTTAGAGCTGGTATTTGTACACCTTTTACTTTCTTTGATATAATTGATGATAAGGAATTACCTTTAAAAGTATATCCATTTGCTTACATGGATGGTACATGGAACCAATATCTAAAATTAACCCCTGAAAAAGCTATTCAAAAAGTAACGCAATTAAAAGAAGGAGTAAAAAGTGTAGAAGGTATTTTTATTGGGATTTGGCATAACGAAACACTAAACGATAAAGGCATTTGGAAGGATTGGAAAGAAGTTTATGAAGCTGGGCTTTTTTCAAGCTAAAGTATTTAGAGAAATTAAATATTACTTGCTTCATTTTAATTTAATTGCAAATAAAAATGTATTAAAGTTTATAAATTAAAAACGATATATCCTTTTAGCATACCCAAAAAAATAACTAATTTGGTCTTAAATTTATTCAACTAGATTGATGCAAGATATTGAACAATACGATTTGTGTATAATTGGTGCAGGACCAGCAGGTTACGCAGCAGCCATGAGAGCAGTAGACTTTGGTAAGAAAGTAATTTTAATTGAAAAAGATAAAGTCGGAGGAGCAGGGTTATATAACGGAGCGTTATCTTCTAAAACGTTATGGGAATTATCGCAAAAAGTTAAATCAGTTAACGAGAGTATTGTTTCTGTTGGAAGAAGAAAATTTGAGATTAGCTGGGAAGAAGCAAAGAAGACAGTAAATGAGGCTTTGTTCGATCGTAAATTTCAATACTCTTGTCATATAAAATTACTAGAGACAGGTTCTAACAAACTCTTTCGTTACGAAAGAGGTCTAGGAAGTTTTATTGATAACCATACCGTTGAAATTAATAAAGCTAATGGTAAAAAGAAACAAATAAAAGCTGATTACATTATCATATCAACTGGGAGTAAACCCAGAAAGCTTCCAAATATGGAAGTTGATGAAAAAATTATAATGACCAGTGATGGGATAGATCATATTGATGACTTTCCAAAAAGTATGGTAATTGTAGGGGCGGGTGTAATTGGATGTGAGTACGCTACAATTTTTTCGAATTTTGGAAAGACTAAGGTATATTTAATAGATAGAGCAGATCACATTTTACCTTTTGAAGATAGAGATATCTCGAGTATGGTCGAAGGTAATTTAAATGCTAATGGAGTTACAATTCACCATAATTCAAAATTAGAACGGTTAGATATTGTTGATGGAGAAGTAGAGTACGAACTTTCTTACAAAGATGGTAAAAGAGAAGTTATAAGAGTAGAAAAGGCTTTGTTAGCAGTAGGTAGAGAGCTTAATGTTAAAGGACTGAAAATGGAAAATGCGGGCGTAGAAAAGAGTGCTCGTGGAAGACATATTGGAGATGTAGACACCCAAACAAATATCGAAAATATTTATGCCGTTGGAGATGCAAGTGGTCGAATTGCATTAGTGAATATGGGAGAGTTGGAAGGTCGACAAGCAGTTGAGAAAATTTTTGGTAAAAAAACAACGCCTTTATCTTACGATAATGTAAGTACTATTATGTTTTTAGCACCAGAAGTTGCCGCAGTAGGACTAAATGAAAAGCAGTGTGTAGAACGTGGTATTCCTGTAAAAGTTGTAAAAATTGATTTTTCATGCATAGCTAGGGCAATTGCTATGCGTAAAACACAAGGCTTCTTTAAAATTATTGTTACCAATGATGATGAGATGAAGGTCTTAGGTATGCGTGCAATTGGAGAGCATGCTTCTAGTGCAATACAAGCGGTTGCTTTATTAATAAAAACTGGGCAAAGCATACGTTTATTGGCAGATTTAGTACATCCGCACCCATCTATTATAGAAGGAATTCAAGAGTGTGTTAGAATGTTAATGAATCAGTCTGTTTTTAAATCATCGGTCTTTAAAGATAACTTAAAAGCCTATAGTTGTGTAGATGGTATTTGTACTCCGTTACAACAATTAACAGTTGGCAATAGTTTAGATGAACTTGATGAGTTAGAAAACCTATCTTCGAAATAACTTTTATGAAAATATTCCTAGCTTTTACCATTTACATATCAGGAATATTACAATTTTGTTATACACAAAACCAAAAGGTTTGGATTCGATTTAGTGATAAAAATGGAGTTGAGTTTAGTCCAACAAAATATTTTGATGCAAAAGCATTAGATAGAAGACATAAATTAGGTCTCCCTTTATTTGACTTTTCAGATTTACCAATCAGAGAAGATTATTACAAGAAGATTGAACTTTTGGCAGATTCGATTACAGGGACTACACGCTGGTTTAATGCTGTAGCGTGTTATATATCTTCAGAGAAATTAGATGAGGTAAAGGAATTAAATTTCGTAAAAGAAGTTGTACTAATGAATGCTAGTCAGAGAATTTCTTCATTACCAGAAATAGGATTAGAAATAGGGGAACAAGAGTTATTAACTGCGCAAACCAGCAGTTTAGAGGGGTACTTATTCGATAGTCTTTATACTGGAAAAGGAATTCGAATTTGTATAATTGATGCAGGATTTCCTAATGTAGAAAGTTCAAAGTTGTTTGAACACATTAGAAATAATAATCGAATAAAAGCAACATGGGATTTTAAGAAAAATAGAGCAGATGTTTACCGATATAATTCTCATGGGACATCAGTTTTATCTTGTATTGCTGGTGTTTATGAGGGGCAAAAAATAGGGTTAGCGACAGACGCAGAATTTTTACTCGCAAGAACTGAACGAACAACTTATGAAG
>CALDTD010000368.1 GCA_937924345.1 uncultured Flavobacteriales bacterium
GAAACGATAAAAGGTGTGTTTGCATCTGAGTGATGAAGAATGTAATAGTCAAAAGTGTTACTAAATTCAGCATCATTAGTTCCATCTTTTTTTGATAATTTTTGTTCTTTCTTTGATTTTAAATTAATGCTGTAGATTTCGCGTTGCATTGCAGTTTGATGTGCCGCTTGAAAGTAAATTGTGTTAGATTTTTCATCAATTCCATATACAGCAGTTACTTCCCAATCTCCTTTAGTAATTTGTTCTTCTTTACCCGTTGAGTAATTTATTTTATAAATATGATTAAATCCATCTTTTTCGCTTGTCCATAAAAAAGATTCACCATCTTTTAAGAAAGTAATGTTATCATGAATATCTATGTAGGTTTTAGAAACTTCTGCATAAACAACTTTTGTTTGAACGCTCCTGTTATTCGGCCTCATCTGATTAAATGTTCCCATCCAAATTTCCAATTCATTTTGTAAACGATTTAGTTTTTGAACACTTAAAATATTTTCTTTTGCCCATTTAATTCTAGGGATATAAATATCTGTTTCATCTCCAGTATAAAATTGTGAGCTTCTATCATTTTCCAGTTCATAAATATGAATAGTAACTAAAGAGTTTGCTTCTCCAGCCTTGGGGTATTTAAATTTTTGATGAGTTGGATAAAGCGAGCCATACATTTTCATTTGAAATTCTTTAACATGATCTTCATCAAATCTATAGTAAGCTATCATTGAACCATCAGGAGACCATTCAAAACCTTTATCAAAACCAAATTCTTCTTCATAAACCCAATCCGTAGATCCATTAATTATACTGTTATAAACTCCATCAGTTGTAACTTGAGTTTCATTACCTGTTGTAAAGTCTTTTATAAATAAGTTATTGTTTCTTGTAAATGCTACTTTGTCTTCAGTTGGCGAGAAGTCTGCTAAACTTTGTTTTCCTAAGCTAAAGTCAGTTAGAGGAGTTAGCTTTTTAGTAGGGATATCATATATATAATAATTAGACTTTGTTGAATGCCTGTAAATTGACTCTTGTTCAGTAGCTAATAAAATTTTGGTTTCAGTAGGATTAAATTCATAATCTTCTATGTTTAAACCTTCTTTACCAATTGTTTTGAATATAGCAGATGTAACTAAGTTGGTTTTCTTTTTAGGAGCGTTATATTTTGCTTTTTTAATTATACTTAAGTCGTCTTCAAATTCTAAGGTTGTAAAATTTAATCCATCATTCATAGAAATTACTCCATAAACGTTTTTGGCATTAAATGTTCCAGATACCCATATATCAGCATTAGAGATTTGCTTTTTTTGTGCTAAAAAAACTGTGAAAGTTGATAATAATATTAATAAGCTGTAAAATTTCATAAGTGTAAACTGTTTGGTGGGTAGCATTCAAAAGTTATTCCAAAGATTTAAAGAAGTCAAAAAAGTGACCTAAATATATTTTTCTATATCCTCTCCTTCTACTTCTTTGTCATCTTTGAACAATGACTCTAAATCGTGAAAGTTGTATAAATCTGTATCCATTAAGTGAGTAGGGGAGATGTTTTTTAATGCGTTAAACATAATTGCTTTCCTATTCGGGAATTTTGTCTCCCAATTATTTAACAATTGCTTAGTTAGTTGACGCTGCATATTTGGTTGACTTCCGCATAAATCACAAGGTATAATTGGAAAGTCACGCTCTTTTGCGTAGATAATAATTTCCTCTTCTTTACAATAAGATAGAGGTCTTATTACTTGAAGTTCTTTATCATTAGTGATAAACTTAGGAGGCATAGCTTCAAGTTTTCCAGCAAAAAATAAATTTAAAAAGAATGTTTCTAATATATCTTCTCTGTGATGGCCTAATGCTATTTTGTTACAACCTAATTCTTTCGCCGTTTGATACAAAGCTCCTCTTCTAAGTCTAGAACAAAGACTACAAGTTGTTTTGCCTTCTTTTAAAACATCTAATACAACACTATATGTATCTTGTTCTACAATTTTGAATTCAACACCTAATTCGGTTAAATATTTTGGTAATATATGCTCAGGAAAATTGGGTTGTTTTTGATCTAGGTTTACTGCAACTATATCAAAATCAACATCCGAATACTTTTGGAAGTGAATTAATATGTCAAGCATAGTATAGCTGTCTTTTCCACCAGACATACATACCATTATTTTATCACCTTTTTCAAAAAGATTGTAAGCTTCGTGTGCTCTCCAAACATCGGTACGTAGTCTTTTTGTATATTTCTTTAAAATATTTGGCGCTTTTTTTAGCTTAGATTCGTTTACTTTAACTACGTTTTCCATGTGTCGAATTGTGATAATATTAGTACAAATATACTACAATTGTTTTTTATATATTTTGTGTAGTAAAAATCAATCTTTTTTTGCCAAAAGAAGGATTCGTCACTTAATTTTTGACAGAGCTTAACTTTAAATAATTAAACGGCTGTGAAATAATTGAAAAAACGGATGGAAATTTTATTTAAATGAGTAATCAAAAAAAGATTAGAAAGAGTTTGCTGAAAACTGTGCCCAAAGAGGGAGTCGAACCCTCACGTCCCAGTGGACACATGACCCTCAATCATGCCTGTCTACCAATTCCAGCATTTGGGCAAAAAAAAACTTAACATAAATGTTAAGTTTAACTGTGATTCAGCAGGGGTTCGAACCCTGGACCCCATCCTTAAAAGGGATGTGCTCTACCAGCTGAGCTACTGAATCTAAACAATCATTTTTTGATTGCGGTTGCAAATATAATGACTTTTTCTGATTAGACAAGTTGATTGTAATTTTTATTTTAAAATTAAATTTAAAAAGATGGATTTTTAGAGCAACTCTGGAAGAGATTTACCGTTAACTTGGTATAATATTGGTGTTTGTTCTCAGAATGTTAATAAATAAACGTTATTTAATTAAAATTAATCTTTCATATTCTTAGTTTTGGATACCTCAATAATAATTTACTTAAATGAATAGTTCTGTATTAAAACTTTTTTTTCTACTGATATCAGTAGTATATATAAATTCATTTCTAGCTTCTCACGTTCCAGGAGGGAATATAACTTATGAATGTTTAGGGAATAATGAATATGAAGTAACGCTTACCATCTATGAGGACTGTGGGAATTCATTTATTGGTGATTTTGGTACATTAGATGAGGATATAGATATAACAAGCGATTGTGGAGATAATTTAGATTTAACATTAACGAATACGATGTTTCAGAATGAGATATCTCAATTGTGTCCTTCAAGTATTGGTCAGTCAGAATGTAATGGAGGTAGTTTGCCGGGTATATATATGCATCAATGGAAAGGAACAATAACGTTGCCCTCTCAATGTGATTCTTGGCGTTTTGAATTTGATGATTGTTGTAGAAACAGCTCTTCAAATCTTGTCGGAACTACTAGTGATTATTATTTTTATGCATCATTAAATAATATAGCAGCTCCGTGTAATTCTTCCCCTACAATTACAGCACCACCTATACCTTATTATTGTGTAAATCAACCAGTATGTTATAATTTAGGAATTGTAGAACCAGATGGAGACTCACTAGTATATTCTTTAGTTGAAGCATCTGAAGATGCTACGAATACAGTGGCATACCAAAATGGTTTTTCAGGCGCTCAGCCTATTGCTGGAATTACTATTGATTCTGAAACAGGATTAATTAATTTTACACCTACTGCTCAAGGAAATTATGTTGTTGTTATTAAAGTAGATGAATACGATGATAATGGAGTTTTATTAGGGTCAATAATTCAAGATTTTACTTTTGAGATTGCGAATTGTTCAAATCAAATCATTAGTTGTGGAAACTCTAATATTTCAAATGTAAATGGAAGCGTAACCCAAGTAGATCCGACGACCTTAGAAATGTGTGAAGGTGTTCCATTTTCTTTTGATTTAGAATTTACAGACCCTGATGCAGGTGATTCTTTATTTATTGAGAGTAATATTTCAATCGTATTGCAAGGAGCAATAACTACTATTACATATCCTAACTCTCCTTCTGCAAACGTTATTAAAATAAATGTAGCTTGGACTCCGCCTCCTGGGAGTTCTAATAATAATAATTCTTTTACCGTTACTGTTAGAGATAATGCTTGTCCTGTTTCTGGTCAGCAGACTTTGGTTTATAATATACAAGTTATAGGTAGTACTTATGCAGGTTTAGATTTAACTATTTGTGAAGGAGATTCAGTCAATGTAACCGCCGAAAACGGAACTGTATTTAATTGGTTTGATATAAGTGGTGACCCAATAAATGTTGGAACTAACTTTAGTTGTAACAACTGTGCATCGCCAATTATTAATCCGGCAATAACTTCTACCTATGAAGTTGTAAGTGATTTATCAGGCAATTGTGTTAATCGTGATACTATAACTATTAATGTTGCACCTAATTTTACTTACACTATTGATCAAAGTTCTGCATCTAGTTGTTTAGGTGCGGAAATACAATTAGAAGTTACACCTGATACACCTAATAATTATACTTATTTATGGACGCCTTCTGATGATTTAGATAACGCTACAATTGCTAATCCTATTTTTTCTCCTTCTACTCCTGGAACTTTTGTGAAAGAGGTTACAGTTACAAGCCCTTTGGGTTGCATTAAGTACGATTCTATAGAAGTAAATGTCATTTCTGAGTTCGCGCCAGATTTATCTTTGTCAAGAACAAATTTATCTGTTTTATCTTGTGAGGATTCTGCGATTTTCAACATAGATTTGGGAGGCGGTATCCCAGCTCAATGTGGCCCAAGTGCTACTCTAAATTGCTCAGGAGGCTCAACTCAAGTTTTAGGTAATAATGATGGTGTGAATGGAGCAACTTTTACTAATGCCTGGCCAGCTCCTTTTGGCAATTATTATAGAAATGCAAAGCATCAATTTTTGTACACAGCTGCTGAATTAAATGCAATTGGTTTTACTGGAGGTAAAATTAATAAAATTAGTTTTGAGGTTACAGACATGAATAGTAGTACATCAAATTATAATAGTTATTCGGTGAGAATAGGGTGTGTGGGTATAAACGCTATAACAGATTGGCAAACAGGGTTAACGCAAGTTTTTGGTCCTCAAGATATCTCTATCAATACTGGGTGGAACGATTTAGTGTTTTCTACAGCATACGAGTGGGATGGAATTTCAAATTTAGTTATAGAAATTTGTTATGATAATTTAGCTGAAACTTTCACTCAGAATGCTTCGTCGCCCTATACTAATACTCCTTTCGTTTCTTCAATTTATTATCGTTCTGATAGTCAAAATGCATGCTCATCCAATAGCGATACAGGTACATTAACGAGAAGACCTGTAACACGTTTTTCGTTTTGTCCTACTACACCTGATCCTTCTGCTTTTAATTTTGAGTGGACAGTAAATGGAGCACCATATACGGTTACAAATTATAATGAACCACTTAGATTTTACGATACTCCAGATGCATCGATTGATTATCATTTAGTCGTAACAAATATTGCTGGTGGATGTGCAGATTCTATAGATTTTAGTTTTACTTCAGAATGTCTAGAACCAAGACCTAGAATTGAAGTTCCAACTTGTAATGGAGGAGACGATGGACTAATTAAAGTTGGTGCAATAGGAGATAATGGGCCTTTATGGAAGTTTGAATTGTTAAATAACTTAGGTATTATTGTTGCGACTCAAGATAATATAACGGATTCAGCAACTTTTGACAATTTAGTTGCTGGTCAGTATACAATTAGAGTAACAGATACAGTTGGGTTAACAGCTGACTCTATTGTTGTAGTTGAAGAACCAACACCAATTGTTCTTTCTGTAGGTAATGATACTACAATTTGTATTGGAGGAACAGCTGTTTTAAATGCAACCGTTACAGGTGGAAATGGTATAAATTCATATTTGTTTAATTGGACGGGAACTACTGGAACAACAGGTAACGAGAATATAATGCCAGTTGTAGATTCTACTTATTTAGTTTACGTATTAGATTCGCTTAGTTGTTCATCAGACACATTAAATATAACTGTAAACATTCATCCAGAGATTACAACTATTACAAACTTAGCAGATACTGTTTGTCCAGGTGATCCCGCTAGCTTAGAAGTTACAGCTTCGGGTGGAAGTGGTGTGGGCTTTACTTACGAATGGTTCGATGATAATGGAGTTTCTCTTGGTACTGGGACTAATATATCTGTAACTTCAATAACTGATAATCAATATTACTATGTACAAGTAACAGACGATTGTGAAACGCCAATGGCTTTAGATAGTGTTATTGTAAGATGGCATATTGAACCTCATGTAAATATGGACGCTGATATTTATGACGGTTGTTTTCCGATTTTAGTCAAT
>CALDTD010000369.1 GCA_937924345.1 uncultured Flavobacteriales bacterium
GTCAGACAAGAGTAAATTATATGACAATACTTTCCTTTCAGTCAAAGTCTCTTTGAGGTTAATTAATGACTCATAATTTTCTCCAAACAAGCTACTTTTTTCAGGCTCAAAAATTTGTTTTCTTAAATCTTGTAATACTTCCTTGTTTATTTGTCTGACTCTTTCTGTAGTGACGTCAGAAAGTAAGGCGATTTCTTCTCGAGAGTATTTTTTATTTTCAAGACCATAGCTAAAAGAAACCACATTAGCTTTTATCGCATCTCTTTCGGATTTTGCTCTTGTTTTATTTTGAGTGAATCTCAAACTGTTTAAGTAGGTTTGTGAAATCTCCTTTAAATCTGTAAAAGCTTTTTCCATTTCTTCAAATTATGCCCAACAAAGTGACATAGAACATTAATGCACTATATCTCTTTCATGTTCTTTTATGTTTTTTATAAAGGTAATTAAAAAGTTTGACTGAATTAGTAAATCGCTTTTTTTATGCGTTTTGTCGATGTTATTTTGACTTAGATGTGTGTTTTAATTGACGGGAATAGTAAGATGGTATAAGCTTTTATTCTTTTATACAGATTCCCGCATAAGGGATAGCAGCGGCATCCTTTTTTTTCTTTTTAAAATGAGGTTAAATAAGAAGTATTTGGTTGCTAAAAAAAGCAAAAAAAGATATAGCGAATAGCCCGAGTTTTTGATAAAAAAAGACTGCCCAAAAAAGACTATTTCGAAATGACTTGATTAACCAAGTGCCAAGCGACCACACCGTAACTTATAGATACATTTAGTGAATGTTTTGTGCCAAATTGAGGGATCTCGATACACCCGTCACAGGCATCAATTACCTTTTGCTCTACACCCTTTACTTCGTTTCCAAAAATAATGGCAATGGGTTCTGCGTTGTATTCAAATTGATCTAACAGAATGGTATCTTCTGCTTGTTCAATGGCATATACTTTATAGTTTTTAGATTTTAGTACATCAACAACTTCGAGTGTATTCTCATTGTAATACCAATCTACCGCTTCTGTTGCTCCAAGAGCAGTTTTTTGAATTTCTCGGTGCGGTGGGGTCGCAGTAATACCACAGAGGTAAATTGCTTCTATATTAAAGGCGTCTGAGGTACGAAAGAAACTTCCAATATTATTAAGACTTCTTATATTATCTAAAATAACAACGATTGGAGTTTTTTCTTGTTTTTTGTAGCCGTCAACCGAAATTCGATTTAACTCGGTAAGTTTAAGTTTTCTGTTCATAACTCTTTAGAAGTGTTGTCTTTTTTAAATCTCTAGAAAAGCAAAGTTAGCAGTCTATCCTTATATTTGCTAGTTAAACGGAACTATTTTAAATTTTCCATGGCAACAAAAGCAGCACCATCTAAAACCACAAAAGCAAAGAAGGTTACTCCTTTAATGCAACAATACAATAAGATTAAAACCAAATATCCAGATGCTTTATTGCTTTTTAGAGTAGGCGATTTTTACGAAACATTTGGAACAGATGCGATTACTGCATCAAAGATTTTAGGAATTGTGTTAACGGCTAGAAACAATGGTGGTTCCAATTTAGAATTGGCAGGTTTTCCGCATCATTCTTTAGAGACATATTTACCAAAACTAGTTCGAGCAGGTCAGCGTGTTGCTATTTGCGATCAGTTAGAAGATCCTAAACAAACAAAGAAGATTGTAAAGCGAGGAGTTACAGAGCTAGTTACGCCTGGCGTTGCATTTAATGAGCAAGTGTTAGAAAACAAGAAAAACAACTTTTTAGCAGCTGTTCACTTCGATCGTAAACAAGTAGGAGTAGCTTTTTTAGATGTTTCCACAGGAGAGTTTTTGGTTGCACAAGGAGAAGCAAATTATATTGATAAACTGTTACAAAGTTTTAATCCGTCGGAAGTTTTATATCAGCGAAATAATGATAAAAAGTTAGAGGAGCATTTTGGTGATAAATTTTATACGTATAAACTAGAGGATTGGGTATTTACCGAAGACTATAGTACCGAAACGTTGTTGAAACATTTTGGAACTAAATCGTTGAAAGGTTATGGTGTGGAAAATTTAGATGCTGGAACCGTTGCAGCTGGTGCGGCATTACATTATTTGGCTGATACAAGGCACGATAAAGTAAGCCATATTACCAATATTTCTCGTTTAGATGAAGAGAATTATGTTTGGTTAGATCGTTTTACAATTCGTAATCTAGAATTGGTGTATTCTCATAATGATGGAGCAACAACTTTAATAGATGTGTTGGATGCAACTGTTTCTCCTATGGGAGGGCGTTTGTTAAAACGTTGGGTGGTTTTACCCTTAAAAGATGAACAGGCTATTAACGATAGGTTAGATGTTGTCGATTATTTTGTGAAGAATAATGATTTTGTTTCAGATGTTACCAGTCATTTAAAATTAATTGGAGATTTAGAACGGTTAATTTCAAAGGTTGCTGCAGCGCGTATTTCACCAAGAGAAACCGTTCATTTAAAATATTCAATCTTGGCTTTAGAGCCAATAAAGGCTTTATGCGAACAGTCTAATAATAAGGCATTACAAAAAATAGCAGATCAGATTAATGTCTGTAAGTTTATTAGTCAAAAAATAGATGATGAACTGCAAGACGAAGCTCCAGTTTTGGTCTCTAAGGGTAATGTAATAAAAGATGGAGTAAACCAAGAGTTAGACGATTTACGTGCTATAGCATACAAGGGCAAAGATTACCTGCTACAAATGCAAGAGCGTTTGATGGAAGAAACAGGTATTGGGAAATTAAAAATTGCCTTTAACAATGTATTTGGATATTATATAGAAGTCCGTCATTTGCATAAAGACAAGGTCCCAGAATCGTGGGTAAGGAAACAGACGTTAACACAAGCCGAAAGATATATTACCGAAGAGCTTAAAGAATACGAAACCAAAATCTTAGGTGCAGAAGAAAAGATTCTTGCAATAGAATCGAAATTATACGAAGAATTAGTTTATGCTATTTCAGACTATATTCAACCCATACAATACAATGCAGCTTTAATTGCCCGATTAGACTGTTTACTTTCTTTTGGGAAAATTGCCGTAAAGCAAAATTATGTTCGTCCTATAATTAATCAAACTAAAGCATTAAACATAAAAGAAGGTCGTCACCCCGTTATAGAACAAAATTTACCATTGGGAGAATCTTATGTAAGTAACGATGTCTTTTTAGACGACCAATCGCAGCAAATAATTATGATTACTGGGCCCAATATGAGTGGTAAATCTGCTTTGTTGCGTCAAACAGCTTTAATTACATTAATGGCACAGATGGCAAGTTTTGTCCCTGCTAAAAGTGCAGAAATTGGTATTGTAGATAAAGTTTTTACAAGAGTAGGAGCAAGCGACAATATTTCTAGTGGGGAATCTACTTTTATGGTAGAAATGAATGAAACGGCTAGTATTCTAAATAATTTTACCGATAGAAGTTTAGTGCTATTAGACGAGATCGGACGTGGGACAAGTACTTATGATGGTATTTCAATAGCTTGGGCGATTGCAGAATTTATTCATCAAAACCCTAAAGCAAGAGCAAAGACTTTATTTGCAACGCATTATCATGAGCTAAATGATATGGAAACCGCTTTTGACCGTATTAAAAATTATAATGTTTCGGTTAAGGAAATCAATAAGAAAATTATCTTTCTTAGAAAGTTAGTCCGTGGTGGAAGTGAGCATAGTTTCGGAATTCATGTAGCAAAAGTAGCAGGAATGCCAAAGCAGGTATTAGATAGAGCCAATCAAATTATGCTAAAGTTAGAAAAATCGCATGGAGCAGAAGAGTTGAGCAATAAAACTAAAGAACTAGCTGATGAAGCTGGTATGCAATTGAGTTTTTTTAAGCTTGACGATCCAACATTGCAACAAGTAAAAGAAGAGATCATAAATATTGATATTAACACTTTAACACCAGTAGAAGCATTAATGAA
>CALDTD010000370.1 GCA_937924345.1 uncultured Flavobacteriales bacterium
TCTACTTTCTGTTTTCCAACTGTAGAATGTAAAGCTGGTAACTGTCTATTTATATTAGTAATGTCTATATCGTCTCCATCAACTATAGTCATGGCGCCAACTCCAGCTCTAGCGATAAATTCTGCAGCAAAACTTCCAACACCTCCTAAACCAATAATTAAAACATGTGCTTTATTTAATTTCTCTGTTCCTTCTTCACCTACTAAAAGTTCTGCTCTTTCCAACCAGTTATTCGACATAAATTTACTTTTACTTGATTTTTTAATTCCTCTAAACTTATTGACAATATTGAAGCTGCTAAAATATAAACTTCCTCGATAGTATACATCGTATCCTCGTCAGTTTCTAGAAAAATTTTATTTAGTGGAGTATTTCTAAACACTTGTTTGCCTATTTCTGAGTCCAAATATGTATAACCGAACGACAGAGAAATACCTTCATTCAATACTATTTCTGCAATTGACCATTTTCTATTAAATCCATGAATTACCCATTCCTGAGCAGGTTTTATTTGCTTTTTTAGTACAATCACTTCATTAAAAGCTCTTACGCAATGAATTACCAAGGGTTTTTTAAATTGTTCAGATATATTTATCTGTTGTTCAAAAATCTCTAACTGTACTTTCAAAGGTGTGTCAATTAATTTATCTAAACCACACTCGCCTATAAAAAGAAAATTTTGATTCGTTTTTAGCAACTCTTTATTGAGAAAATTTAACTGCTCAACTTCATTATCTATATACCACGGATGAATTCCTAAAGAAAACATAGTATTTGCAGGAACTTGGTCTTTACCAACTATTACATTAAAAATATTTTGATCACTTTCAATGTTTTGATGCGTATGTATATCTATGAACACGAAAGCTAAATTAAACACCAAACTCTAGAACAGCAAGGTTTTAGTATATTTGTGCCGATATGCGGATAATTATACTTGTATTTACACTTTTTTTATTTTTCTCTTGCCATCAAGAAGTTAAAGAAAATAAGAAAACAAAGCATTTGGAGGCAAATAATAGTCAATCAAATCAACAACTTAGTTATGCAAAAGGATTTGAACTGAAAGTCGAAGGTAATATTCAAAAACTAATTATAAAAGATCCTTTTAATGGATATACCACTCAAAAAAAGTATGCTTTAGTCCATAAAAAAGATAATTACACTCCTAAAAAAAACGAAATAGTACTTACTGTACCGTTAAAAAGAGTTATCCCATTTTCTACCTCTTTTTTAAGTATGATAGATACCCTAGGAGAAATAAATTCAATTGTTGGCGTTGAAAACAAAAGCTATATTTACAACCCTAAAATTCTTAATAAAATTGAAGAAAAAAAAGTTGGTATAATTGGCAGTATTGGACAATTAGACTTAGAAAAAGTTTTATCGGTTAATCCACAAGTACTAATTAGTATTGGCTCTACTGGTGAAACTCCAAAAACAGTTCAAAAACTAGAAAAAGCTAGAATTATTTCAATAAATAATTATGATTGGCAAGAAAAACACCCGTTGGGAAAAGCAGAGTGGATCAAATTCTTTGGGGCACTTTATGATAAACAAGATGAAGCAACAAAGATTTTTAATTTTATAGCTTCTAATTATACTTCTTTAAAAAATAGACAACAACAAAAACCAGTTAACGTTTTATTTTCGTCACCATACAGCGGAACGTGGTATATACCTGGAGGAAAAAGTTATGGAGCTCAGTTTTTAAAAGATGCCAATGGAACTTACGCTTGGTCTAAGGACACATCAACAGGAAGTTTACCATTAAGTTTTGAAACGATTGTTAACCAACAAAAAGAAGCGGACATTTGGTTAAGCCCAAATTATAATTCAATTACAGAAATGGTTTCAGATGATAGTCGCTATCTACCGTTTTTAAACAAAGTAGAAAATCGTGTTTATTCACAAAACAAGCGTATAAATTCGCTTGGAGGAAATGATTATTGGGAAAAGGGAGCTCTTCGACCAGATTTAGTTTTAAAAGACTACATAGAACTATTTAAGCTAGATAATTGCATATCAGATTCGTTGTTCTTTTTTGAAAAATTAGACAACTAAGTGGCTAGAGAAACTAGAAATATTATTTTATTATTTGGAATAATGGTTTTACTAGCATTCTTTGCACTATTTATTGGTTCCGAACAACTTTCATTTACAACTATTATAAACGCATTACTTGGAAATCAAGAAGATAAAATCATAAACTTTATTATCGTAGAAATACGTCTCCCGAGGGTTTTAACAGCCTTATTTTGTGGAATAGGTTTATCTGTTTGTGGATTATTAATGCAAACTTATTTTAGAAATAGTTTAGCTGGACCTTCTATTTTGGGAATAACATCTGGGGCAAGTTTAGGAGTTGCGATCATTACAATGTCTTCTTCCTTATTTGGAGGAGCAATTATAATTAGTGGATACTCTACAGTAATAGCAGCAATTATAGGTTCTTTAGCTGTGCTTTTTTTAATTCTTTTAATAGCTTCAAAAATTGGAAATGGAGTTATACTGCTTATTCTCGGTATAATATTTAGTAGCTTTATTGCAGCAAGTGTTACTATTTTGCAATACTTTACGGATGCAGAAAATATCCAAAAATATATTTTATGGACAATGGGAAGCACCAATTCAACAAAATTGTTCGATACTTTACTTATATTTTGCACACTGATTATTGGACTAGGGATTACTATATTTCTTATAAAACCATTAAACGGATTATTGATGGGCGAAAATTATGCTGAATCATTAGGGGTTAACTTAACCAAAACTCGCTATTTAATTATTTTGAGTACAGGAATTATTACTGGCACAATTACAGCTTTTTGCGGACCAATTGCTTTTATAGGTTTAGCTGTTCCGCATTTAGTAAAAATTAAAACAAAAAAAGCAAATCACAATTACACCCTACCTCTTACAGCAATTACAGGGGGGATCATTATGATTATTGCCGATTCAATTGCGCAAGTTCCTTTTATGGAGCTTCAATTACCGATTAACGCAGTAACATCTTTAATCGCTGCTCCAATTATTATTTACGTTATCCTAAAACAACGCAATAGCTATGGATAAACCAATTTTAGTAATAAAAAACCTCTCTGTTGGTTATGACAATCCATTAATTAAAAATATTAATACACAGCTTAAAAGTAGTGACTTTACAGTTTTATTAGGTTCTAACGGAGCTGGAAAATCTACATTAATTAAAACTATCACCAATAAAATACCTCACCTCTCTGGAAGCATCTTAGTGGAAAATAATTTAATTAAAAACTACAGCAATATACAACTCTCTAAAAAAATTGCAATAGTTTCTACTCATAATCAATTTGATTTAAATCTAACGGTCTATG
>CALDTD010000371.1 GCA_937924345.1 uncultured Flavobacteriales bacterium
CTTTGTATTTATTTTTTACTCAAAAAAACACCATTCAATCTTAACCCTACCTTAAAATTTAATCCCCAATTAAAAACGACGCTACAATTAACTATAAATATGCTAATTCGTACAGTCGCACTAAACGCTACGTTTATTTTAGCACTTCGTTTTGCTAATGGATTAGGAGAAAAAGTACTCTCAACCTACGCTGTAGGTATTAATATTTGGCTATTTTCTTCTTTTTTTATTGATGGATATTCCAATGCTGGAAATGCAATAGCAGGAAAATTATTAGGAAAAAAAGATGTTCAACAATTAAAACAACTTGGTTTTTTTTTATTAAAAGCAAATGCATTTATAGCTACATTACTTAGTTTAAGCTACCTAATTTTTGGCAGTATAATTACCAATCTCTACTTCGATAAAATAGATTTAAAAGCTATTTTCAATTCGTTTTTTTGGATTATTATAATTGCACAACCTATTAATTCAATAGCCTATTCTATGGATGGAGTTTTTAAGGGATTAGGTGAAGCTAGATTACTGAGAAACATCTTATTAATTGGAACATTTGGTGTTTTTATTCCTCTACTATATCTTTTTGACTTTATGAATGTTGGGATAAAAGGTATTTGGTTTTCTTTTCTTGGTTGGATGATTTGGAGAGCTGGAAGTTTAGTCGTCTTTTTCTTAAAATATGTAAAGAAACCCTTGCAAGAATAACGATAATTGATATTCCGTTTTTTTAATTTGAATGTAATTATTACTTTAGGGAAATAATTTAAGAAAATGAGTCATAAAACAAATATCCAAGTTCGATTTTCAGATTTAGACATGGCAGGTCATGTTCACAACGCAACCTACCTTACTTATTTTGAACAAGGTCGCATAGACTTTTTTAAAGGAATAGCAAATTTAGACTGGAATTGGAAAAAGAAAGGAGTTGTTTTGGGACGTAACGAAATAGACTACGTAGAAACAATAAAGCTAAACGACGATGTTTTTGTAATTACAAAATGTGAACATGTTGGAAATAAAAGCTTTACATTATCTTATGAGATATACAAACATAAAAACGGTAAAGATTTGTTGTGTACAAAAGGAAGAACTATTTTAGTTTGTATGGATTTTGAATCCGGGGAATCTGTTCCGTTGTTTGAAGAATGGAAAGAATTATTAGAAGACTCTTTGTCTAACAAGGTAGTTTAAAAAGTGATTTATTTACGAACTATGTCTTTAATGATTTCCAAAAGTATTTAGTAATTGAAGATAATAGTTGCTATATTAAATTTTAACGGCAAAAGTTGGCTAGAACAATTTTTACCTACAGTAATTGAAAAGAGTGCTGAAGCAGAAATTGTAATCATTGACAATGATTCTTCCGACGAATCTGTTGACTATCTATCTTCCCAGTTTCCATTAATCAGAGTAATTAGAAATGATAAAAACCATGGTTTTGCTGGAGGATATAACGAAGGACTCAAAAACTTAGAAGCCGATTATTTTGTGCTTCTTAATTCAGATGTAGAAGTTACAGACAACTGGATTATGCCGGTTATTAACTTATTAGAAAACACTGTAGATGCTGTTGCTGCTCAACCAAAAGTTTTAGCTTATAATTCTAAAAACAAGTTCGAACATGCAGGTGCAGCAGGTGGTATGATGGATAAATACGGTTATCCGTTTTGCAGAGGGCGTATTTTTGATGCCACCGAAGAAGATACTCATCAATTTAATGACAATAAGGCTGTTTTTTGGGCAACAGGAGCATGTTTATTTATTAAAGCTGAAACCTACAAACAACAAAACGGCTTCGACGGTGCTTACTTTGCGCATATGGAAGAAATTGATCTATGTTGGCGTATCAAAAATACTGGAAAACAAATTTACTACTGTTCAGAAAGTACTGTTTACCATGTTGGTGGAGGAACCTTAAATTATATGAGTCCATTTAAAACTTATTTAAACTTTAGAAATAGTCTTTATACCTTGCACAAAAACTATAGTGGTTTTTTATTGGGCATAATTTTTATTCGACTTTTACTAGATGGGATTGCAGGTGTTAAATTTTTATTCGGTGGTGAGTTTAAAAATATCTGGAGTGTTTTAAAAGCACACTTTCATTATTACAGACATATTCCTACACTTAATAAACAAAGAAGAGCAATACAACAACAAAACTATCAATCTATGGTTGGTGTTTACAATAAAAGTATCGTTTGGAAATATTTTGTACAACAAAAAAGAAAATTTACCGATTTATAATTCGCTTTAATGGCAAATCAAACTAAAAAACCTACGCTATTTTTAGCGATTATTCCAATTGTATTGTTAATTGTATTACTCTACTCAGCTGTAAAACTTGGACTTGATGGGGGTAACCAAATGGGGCTTATTTTAGCAACTGTAGTTGCTGGATTAATTGGTTATAAATTAAACTTTAAGTGGAAAGACATGCTGGAAGGTATGACGACTGCAATTGGAACAGCTATGCCGGCTATTTTAATTTTATTATTAATTGGTGCTTTAGCAGGAACCTGGTTAATCAGCGGTATTGTTCCGACTTTAATTTATTATGGTTTGCAAATTCTTAGTCCTACTTACTTTCTTTTTGCAGCTTGTATAATTAGTGCCATTGTTTCGCTTGCTACGGGGAGTTCTTGGAGTACAATTGCAACTGTAGGTGTAGCAATGTTTGGTATAGGAAGTGCATTAGGTATAACTCCTGGTTTATCTGCTGGGGCAATTATTTCTGGTGCCTATTTTGGCGATAAAATGTCTCCAATGAGCGACACTACAAATCTTGCTCCTGCTGTAGCAGGCACGGATTTAATTACCCACATACGCTATATGTTGTGGACTACCGTTCCTTCCATTGTAATCACATTAATTATCTTTTTGGTAATTGGCTTTTTCTTTAGTGCTGATGTGTCTACTTCGGATGTTGATGCTATTTTAACAACAATTGACTCAAAATTCAATATCTCTCCTATCCTATTTATTGTTCCTGCTGTTGTAATTTTTATGATAATTAAAAAAATAGATGCCATACCAGCTATCTTAACTGGTGCTATTTTAGGAGGCATATTTGCTGTTATATTCCAACCAGAAATTATAGAATCTTTAGGAAGTAAAGGAGAAAACACTTCTTACATAGAAGCTTCTTATAGAGCTGTGGTAGACGCGTTAACAATTGAAACTAGTGTGGTAACAGATAATGAAAAGGTAAATAAATTATTTACAACTAAGGGAATGAACGGTATGCTCTACACGATTTGGCTAATTGTTTGTGCTATGAGTTTTGGTGGAATGATGGAAAAATTAGGCTTATTAAAAATCATTACTGAATCTCTAATTTCTAAAAACAAAAAAGGGAAAGGTTCTTTAATTCTTACAACAGCAGCTACTTGCATAGGTTTTAATATTACAACATCTGATCAATATTTAGCAATTGTAGTTCCTGGAAAAATGTTTTCAAATGCGTATAAAGATAGAGGTTTAGCACCCGAAAATTTAAGTCGAACTTTAGAAGATAGTGGAACCGTTACTTCTGTTTTAATTCCTTGGAATACCTGTGGTGCTTATCAAGCTGGAGTATTAGGCGTTTCTGTAACGGAGTATTTTGTGTATGCCATTTTTAATTATCTAAGTCCATTTATGACTTTATTATTTGCGGCTTTTCATATTAAAATTAAGCAATTAGGAGAGCAAAAATAGTTTTTGAAAATATCTATTTAATAAGAGGAAAGAGGAACTATTTTAAAATGCTTCCTCTTTTTATTTAGTGGTCTTTATTTGGAGAAACGAAGTTGGAATTAAAAATGCAGGGTTCATTGGCAAATGCAATATTTCGTTGGACTGAAGTCCTCAATTCAAT
>CALDTD010000372.1 GCA_937924345.1 uncultured Flavobacteriales bacterium
CAGAGACTAAAGATTCGTTCAACATTCTATAATGGATTAAGTCTTCAATAGAAATAATTTTTAAATCATGTTCTTTTGCAATGACTTGTAGTTCTGGCATACGCGCCATAGAACCATCTTCGTTCAATATTTCTACTAAAACCCCTGCAGGTTCTAGTCCAGCAAGGCGAGCCAAATCGACACTTGCTTCTGTATGTCCAGCTCTTCTTAAAACGCCACCGTCTCTTGCTCTAAGCGGGAAAATGTGTCCTGGTCTTCCTAAATCTTCTGGTTTTGTATTAGGGTCTACCAATGATTTAATTGTTTTAGATCTGTCACTTGCAGAAATACCAGTCGTACATCCCTGACCAATTAAATCGATAGAAACAGTAAAAGGTGTAGCGTGTAAAACGGTATTGTTTGTAACCATTAAATCCAATCCCAACTCATCGCATCTTTTTGCAGTAAGCGGAGCACAAATAAGTCCTCTACCGTAGCGTGCCATAAAATTAACTATTTCTGGAGTAATATTTGAAGCCGCTGTTACAAAGTCGCCTTCATTCTCTCTGTCTTCATCATCAACTACAATAATGACTTTACCTAACTTTAGATCTTCTAGGGCTTCTTCAATTGTGTTTAGTTTCATATTGATTTTCTAAAGTAACAAAGGTAAACAATTATAAATTGTGAGAATGCTTATTTTTGTGAAATGAAACAAGTGTTATTTATTTTTTGTTGTGGCGTTGTAAGTTTATTTCATGGTCAGCAAGCGTTTTTTAAAAAACTAACCGTAGAACCTTATTTGGGGGTAAATATTAGTCCGAAAATAGAAAACGAATTGGCCAAAGATTATTTTGTGAACGCTAATGGTGGTTTATTGTTAAATTATGATATTCTTAATGATTTTCAACTTCATTTAGGTGTGGGGTTGTCCGATAGAAGATTTCAGTATGCCAATAGAGATACAAGTTTTGTATTGGATGAGTATCGATTTTTGTTAGAGTTAGCAGGCGTAGATGTTGATGAATTAGAGATGACTTTATCCCAAAATGGGTTACAGTTTAATCGCTATTCTTCGACCAATGGTATTGCTAAATCTTTGCAATTAGAAATTCCAGTTGGAGCTAGTTATTCCTATAAATCTTTTCAGTTTAATGCTGGGGGGTATTTTAGTTTTTTAATAAATGGTAAAAAGTCGGAGCTAGAAGAAAGTCGTATACCTTTGTTAGAAACTGTAACCATAGATTCTATAGATCAAAGTGGTCTAGTTTCAAGTTTTTTGCCTCCAGCTCAGTCTAGTCAAATCAATGAATTAAGTAATATAGATAATTTAAATCGTTTTAATTTTGGCTTTCGCTTTGGGGTAGGCTATCAATATCGATCTAATGTTAAGTTTTATGTAAACTATAATATTGATTTAAAACCTTATGGAATTAATGAGAATAATTTATTAATGAATAAAAATTCTTTTTTTAGAGTGGGATTGGCTTATACAATAAAATCTCTAAAAATAAATCAAAGAAGTAATCTTAAAGCTAGATTTGAATAGTAAAATTAAGAATTAAAATAGGTTATTTACTAACTTCAATTTTTTCTTCATTTTTTTGATTGTCCTCTTCTAATAGTCCTTCCGAAACTAACCAAGCTACTAATCCAATTAGCATTAGAAAAAGAAACATTTTTTTGTTTTTGTATAAAGGAACTTTCGCGCGCTTTGTAAAATCGTTGTAACGGACTTGCAAACGATTAAAATCGCGGTATTTCGCTATTTCCTCGTCAGAAGGAATAAGACGCGCTTTTTTAGTTCTATTTATTTTATATTGCTTCATTTATTCTTAAGCATTTGCTTTTTTAGTTTTTCCAATGCTCTGTAAACTCTTAATTTTGCCGTTACTGGTTTTAGACCAAGAACTGCTCCAATTTCGTTAAACGAAAGTTTTTCAAAAAAGCGCATTTCAATCAATTCTGCAGTGGGTAAAGGTAATTGGTTTAATGCAGTTAGCATAGATTCTTGTCGTTCTATATCTTCTGGCTCTTTTATTTCCTCTAATAAAACCACCACATCTTTTTCCAATAACTCTACTTCGGAAGTCTTATTTTCTTTTCTATAGTGTAAATTAACTTCATTACTTGCTATTCGGTAAAGCCAAGAAGAAAAGGTGAATCCCATGTGTTTGTATTTTTTGATGCTTAATAAAGCTTTTAAAAATACTTTAGAAGTAATGTCTCCTGCAAGGTCTTCGTTTTTTACTTTTTTAAAAACAAAGATATATATAGGTTTAAAGTACCTATTGTACAAAGGAGCAAAGTGAGCAGGGTTTAGCTTAGCAGCTTCTATCTGTCTTCTTTCTAAAGCTAAAACCTTACTCTTTTTATTTGCTTCTAACACTTAGATTGTTATTAATTCAGTTAGTTAAATGCAAAGGAAAAGAAATGGTACACTAACTCAGTTAAAAAAGTATATTTTTTTTAAATCTTTCAGTTTTAAAGGCATCAATACTTATATTTGAATAGGATGAAAAAATCGATTAAAACCATTTCTTTTATTGGAGCTGGAAATGTTGCCACAAATTTAGCTGCTGCTTTTTTCGATAATGGAATACAGATAGATTTTATTTACAGTCGAAAAATTGAGAGTGCTAATGCTTTGGCAAATACCGTTAATGCAACAGCTATTTGCGATTTAAGTAATATTGTGCTTAATAGTGATTTAACTATTGTAGCTTTAAAAGATGATGTAATAAAGAAGGTGCTAGCTTCTACAGATTTTACAAATACATTTTTAGTACACACTTCTGGGAGTTTTAATTCTGACGAACTAAGATTTTTTTCTTCTAATTTTGGTTGTTTTTACCCTTTTCAAACCTTTAGAAAAGAAGTAAAAGCTGACTTTAAAAATATTCAGCTCTTTATGGAAGGTAATACAGTTGAAAATAAAGACTTATTGATTGAGCTAGGTCAATTACTTTCAGACAAAGTTAAGCCAATGAATAGTGAAGAACGTAGGGCTTTGCATATTGGTGGAGTTGGAATAAATAACTTTACACATTTTATATTAAGCCAGACAAAGCAATATTGCGAAGAGAATAATTTAGAAGTAACTTACTTTTCAGAGTTGTTAAATCAAACAATTCAAAATTCGTTTTACAAAGAAGATTCAATTCAACTACAAACTGGCCCAGCAAGAAGGGGAGATGTTAGCTTAATACAAAGTCATATTAAACAACTTGAATCGGACAAGAACTATCAAAAAATATATCAAACTATTTCTCAATTAATTTTAGATCAATATCATGAAGACCAGTTCAAACTATAAACAGCGCTTAGCAAAAATAACTACTTTTATTTTTGATGTAGATGGTGTGTTTACTAATGGAGAAATCTATTTTCACCCTAACGGAGAAACTATTCGTTCATTAAATGCAAAAGATGGTCACGCTGTAATGGCTGCGCTAGAAAAAGGGTTTAATATCGCTGTAATAACTAGAGGAGATTCGCATATAGTAAAAGAACTGTATGCAAAAATTGGTATAAACGATTTGTTTTTGGGTGTTTTAAACAAGGGAAAGGTTTTTGATGAATTTTTAGCGAAAAAAAAGTTGTCTACAGAACAGGTTATTTATATGGGAGACGACATTCCAGATTATGAGTGTATAAAAAAAGCAGGTGTAGGAGTTTGTCCAAGAGATGCAGTTAAAGAGTTGAGAGAAATTGCAGATTATGTTTCTACTTTTAAAGGAGGAAAAGGTGCAGTTCGCGATATTATTGAACAAACCATGCGTATGCAAGACAAATGGTTTAAACCTTTTTAAGTGTTGCAGAACTTTAAACTTTTACTTAAATCTTTTAGGTTATTGAATGTAGCTTCAATGCTATTGCTTTTGACTGGGTTGAGGTTTTATTTTTGGAGAAATGTAACAGGTGTAGATTTAAATTGGGTATTCTTTACTTCAATAAATGATTTTGTTTTGTTACTGTTTATCATTGGAGTTGTTGCAATATCCGGGTATCTCATTAATGATGTTCTTGATGTGGATAGTGATAAAGTCAATAAACCGAAAAAACAACTTGCTTTTTCAAGAAGTTTATTGATCATTATTTATTTAATATTTAATGTGTTTGTTTGTGTTTTGTCCATTTTTTGTCTTGCCAATAGTACAGTAATAAAAATTATATTTGGGGCTAATGTTTTATTATTTTTATATTCTTTTCTGTTTCAAAAATTACCTTTAATTGGAAATATAGTTGTTTCAATATTGTCTGGTATATTACCGCTTTTATTTTATTATTACAATCCAATTATTCATAAGTATCACTATTTTTATAGTGATGATTTTTATTTATTTTACATTATTTCATTTTATAGTTACTTAGGTTTTGGAATAACGCTCATAAGAGAGCTGATAAAAGATATAGAAGATATAGAAGGAGATAAAGTAGCGAATTATAGGACTTTTCCAATTGTAGCAGGTGTAAAAGCCAGTCAAATAATGTTTTATACTTTTACATTAGTTTTTCTTGTTGGGTTATTCTTTTTAGATGGTAATTTATTTAATCATTTTTTATTTAATCATTGGGTATACTATATGCCAACATT
Organism: uncultured Flavobacteriales bacterium; assembly: GCA_937924345.1. GTDB lineage: Bacteria > Bacteroidota > Bacteroidia > Flavobacteriales_D > Parvicellaceae > S010-51. The sequence goes on from CALDTD010000372.1 coordinate 4,577, forward strand.
AGTCTTTCTATTAATCGCAGTAATTGAAGTAGTAAAAACCAACTTCTCCAAAGCTAGCTTATTCTTAAAATTGACACTATTCTCTGGAGTTTTAATACTATTTATTTTATGATGTTAACCAATTTATTAAAAGACAAAACAATAATACTCGCTTCACAGTCGCCAAGGAGGCAAGAGTTACTAAAGGGAATTATAGATAATTTTAAAATTGAAGTTCGTTCAGTAAATGAAGTTTATCCCGATGGATTGTCTAATGAGGAGGTAGCAATGAATATTAGCACAGTTAAAGCCAGTGCTTTCGATAATGATTTAAAAGATAACGAGATTTTAATTACTTCCGATACGGTTGTCTGTTTAGAGGCTCAAATTTTTGGTAAACCAAAGGGTAGGAGAGAAGCTATAGAAATGATAATTGCTCTTAGTGGAAATACGCATGAAGTGATAACAGGTGTAACCTTAAAGACTAAGAAAAAAGAGGTTTCTTTTTTTGATAAAACAGAAGTTACTTTTTACAAGTTAAAAACAGAAGAGGTAGAATTTTATGTAGATAATTTTAAGCCTTTTGACAAAGCTGGTGCCTACGGAATACAAGAATGGATTGGTTACGTAGGTATAAAACAAATGAAAGGAGATTACTATAATGTAATGGGGTTACCTTTACATAGACTATATAGAGAATTGAATACTTTTATTCTTGAGGAAGAAAATTAAAAGGCATTTCTTGGAAGAAGGCATCGTACTCTTTTCCAGTTTCCTCCATATCTTCATCGTCTTCGTCATACAACCAATTAACCGATATATTTGTATTTGCTTTTGCTGAATAAAATAGCTTTATTAATTCATAAACTTGTTTTGATGAAGCTGTATTGAAATAGATAATATAAAGATCTAAAGTTGTAGTTGGTAAAGGGTCTTTTAAGTAATTCTCAACATATTCTGTTAGCGGAGCGAAAAATTTAATCGAATTTTCTGGTAATATAGCTCCTTCTATTTCAAACTTTCCTTTTGTTTTGTCAAAAGAAATGCGAGGTGTCTTTTTTTGTTGCTCTATTTTTAATGACATAACTAAAATGTAACTAATTTAAAATCAGTACAAATTAAAGGTTATTTAAAGTAAAGACAAAAAAAAACTCTTGTAAATATTTACAAGAGTTTTAAAGTTAGAAATGTTAACTAATTATTTCTGATCGAAAAATTCTTTAACTTTATCATTATGTACAACTTCTTCTTTAAATGAATAAGCACCAGACTTTGGCGACTTTACCATTTTAATAACTTTTGTGTGTTGTTTTCCTCCACCTTTTTGTAAGGATGCTACTACTTTCTTTGCCATGTCTTATTATTTTATCTCTTTGTGCAATGTATATTTCTTCAAAATTGAATTGTATTTTCTTAATTCAATTCTTTCTGGAGTATTTTTTCTATTCTTTGTAGTAACAAATCTAGAAGTTCCAGGCATTCCAGAATCTTTATGTTCTGTACATTCCAATATAACTTGTATTCTATTTCCTTTAGCTTTTGCCATGTCTGTAATCTTAATTTAATAATTCAAGAATGCAAATATAAATATATAATTTTTATTTACAACCTCTTATTTTATAATTTGTATTATTTCTTTACTGTTTTGGTTTCCACTCGTAATATTTAAAATATAAGTTCCACTTTCAAATTTACTTACATCTAGTCTTAAGAGTTCATTACTAGCAGCTGAGCTAAATAATGTTCTTCCGTTTAAGTCTATTAGCGTAATAACGCTATTGATAAGGTTATTAGTTTTTACATTCAAAATGTCCTGAACTGGATTAGGATAAACTTCGTAGTTTAATGTTTCTTCGTCTATTCCAACGCAATTATCTATTGTCACAACAATAGTATCAGTTCCCATACAATTTCCTGTTTCTATATCAACTGTGTAAGTTATTACAGATGGATTATTAAATGGTCCAACTGTAATAGAGTCTGTCAATTGCCCTGTGCTCCAAGTATGATTTCCATCGAAATTTGTTCCTAAGTCTAGTTGTTGATTTAGGCAGAGTGTAGTGTCGTTCCCCAAGTTTAAGTTGCTTATGTCACCTCCAATATTAATATTGATTGTATCGTAGCTAAAACATCCTTGAAAATCAGTTCTTAATGAATATTGGTAAGTCCCTGTATTTAATGAATCTGCATAGATTGTAATGATATCAGTTGTATCAGTTGTGTTCCATAAGTAAGCATCAAAAAATTGTCCACCAGTTAAATTTATCGAGTCTCCACATAGCGTTGTATCATTTCCTAAATCAATCTCAAATCCCCATGCAGTTGTATTGACTTGGCAAATTGCTGAGTAATTGCTGTAT
>CALDTD010000373.1 GCA_937924345.1 uncultured Flavobacteriales bacterium
AACTTCATAGAAATGAAGTACAAACGTTTAGATATTTTAATTAATAATGCAGCACAAACAGTAAGAAGGCCATCTGGTTTTTTTAAGCATTTAATGGAGAAAGAAGAAGCGCCGTTATCTGAATTACCAGATTATATAAACGATTTATTATCATATCACCACAGCTGTATAAACGAATTAAAAGTTTTATCATCAAAAACAGCTGACCAAAAGAATTTACCTGTTTCTTGGCACGGAGAAGAACCTGGTATTGGTTTAAGAGCTTCTGCAAAATTATCTCAAATACCTTATAGTTTCGATAATTCGTTATCAGCAGAAGAGGTATTTCCAGAAGGACAATTAGATGCAGATTTGCAACAAGTTGATTTAAGAAAAACAAACAGTTGGCGTTTAAAATTAGGAGAGATAGAAACACTAGAAATGATTGAAGTTCAACTTGTGAACTCGATAGCACCTTTTGTTTTGTGTAATCGTCTTTCGGTTTTAATGCAAAAGGAAAATACTGGTTGTAAGCATATTATAAATGTTTCCGCTATGGAAGGTAAGTTTGAAACCTTTAAAAAAGTTGCGCGACACCCGCATACTAATATGGCAAAGGCAGCTTTGAACATGATGACGCATACTGCTTCTGGAGAATTTGCTAAAAAAGGAGTTTTTATAAATGCAGTTGATACAGGTTGGGTAACAGATGAAGATCCAATTGAATTGGCAAGAAAAAAAGAGTTAGATCACGATTTTCAACCTCCTTTAGATATTGTAGATGGAGCTGCTAGAGTTTTAGATCCGTTAATTGATGGAATAAATACAGGTAAACATTGGAGCGGTAAATTTTTAAAAGATTACATGCCAATTAGTTGGTAGGATTTTAGAGGGGGCAATAGTTTCGGATAATATTCTAAATCAAAAAGCTATTTAAGTTTAGTTGAATAAAGACAAAATTATGAAAGTTATTCTATTAATATTGTTATACTTAATAGCTGTAGATTGTATGATTTGCCAAGATTGTAGAGGGGAGTCTGAAGATCACTGGAAAGAAAACTTTGAAGGAGTTTATACAAAAGGAAATAAAAATCAGTTAATAGTAAAAAAAGACTCTTTGGATAATTATGTATATCAACTAAAGCTTAAAAAGAATAAATATTTAGAAAGTGGAAAGTTTGAATTAAGCGAAGCAGCTTGTTATACTAAACATAAAAAAACAAATTCATATTGGTTTTCTGTTTATCCTGAAGAGACTGGATATGAAAGGTCTATTATGTCTCACTTATTTTTTGAATACTTTATTTTAAACGAAAATCAGGTTGTCACTATTTCTTGTCATACTAGAGATCTTGAATCAAAAGTAATAAGATTTTTTAGAGGAAATAGAATAATGAAAAAAATGATAAGACTTACTAAAAATAATTGAATACAAGTTTTTTTAATTAATACTAAAGAGGTAATTTAAAAGAGAAAGCTTTAAAAACTACAATTTAGAAATTAACTTATATGCCTTTTGATTATAGTCAATTTGATTTACCAATTACAGAAGTAGTTCCTGCTATTCAAAAAAGTTTAGAAAATGAAGATACTTTAATTTTAAATGCTCCTCCCGGAGCAGGTAAAAGTACCTTACTTCCACTAGCTTTATTTGAAGAGAATTGGCTAGAGGGTAAGAAGGTTTTGGTTTTAGAACCTAGAAGGTTAGCGGCAAAGAGTATTGCCAATCGGTTAGCTGAATTATTAGGAGAGGAAGTTGGTCAAACTATTGGTTATCGAATACGTTTTGAATCTAGAATTAGTGAGCACACTAGGGTAGAAATTCTTACAGAAGGAATTCTAACGCGTATGTTACAATCCGACAATGAATTAAAAGATGTAGGCTTAGTTATTTTTGACGAGTTTCATGAAAGAAGTATCCATGCTGATTTAGCATTGGCATTAACAAGAGAGACACAAAGTATTCTTAGACCAGAGTTAAGGATTTTAATAATGTCTGCTACTTTAAATACTCCCGAGCTTGAAAGACTATTAAATGCTAAGGTAATTAAAAGTAAAGGACGTCAATACCCCATAGAATATATTTATACAGATTTAAGTGATGAGCGTTTAATGGCTGAAACTACGGCTCAAACAGTTGTTAGAGCACTTAATCAAAATGAGGGAGATGTTTTAGTTTTTTTACCGGGGCAAAGAGAAATTGTAAAATGTGCAGAATTAGTAAGAAAACAAGTAAAGCACGCTGTTGTTCATGAATTATACGGGAAATTACCTCAAAATAAGCAGCGATCAGCTATTTTACCAAATAGAGAGGGTAAAAGAAAAGTTGTAATTGCAACTGCAATAGCCGAAACAAGTTTAACAATTGAAGGAGTTAGTATTGTTGTTGATTCTGGTTTTGGAAGAGTGGCTCATTTTGATGCTAAAAAAGGACTTTCTGGATTAAAGACTATTCGTATTTCTAAAGACTCGGCAGATCAAAGAGCGGGAAGAGCTGGAAGGTTAGGCCCGGGAACTTGTTATAGAATGTGGTCTAAAGGACAACAAGCACAACTTAAGTTACATAGAACTCCAGAAATAGAAGAAGCAGATTTAACGCCCTTAGTGTTAGATTTAGCAAAATGGGGAAGTGACGGTATAGAATCTTTTACTTGGTTAACTCCACCTCCAAAAGCAACTGTTTACGAGGCAAAAGAGCTGTTAGAAAACTTAGGAGCGTTAGAGAATGGAAAAATTACTCCACATGGAATTAGATTGCAAGAATTTCCGTGTCACCCTAGGATAGCACATCTATTATTAAGGGCGAAAGATGAGGGGCTAAGTGAATTAGCAACAGATATTGCTGCTTTATTAGAAGAAAGAGATCCATTACCAAAAGAAGCTGGGATAAATATTAACCTACGAATTGAAGCTCTAAGAAGATTTAGGAAGAATAAAGGACGGGGTGGAATTTTTTCTAGAATAGAAAAAATAGCCAAACAATATCGTTCGCTTTTAAAAGTTGGTATTTCTAACGATACATTTGATGAATTTGAAACGGGATTATTATTAGTTCACGCTTATCCAGAAAGAATCGCTTTTGCACGTCCGGGAAATAATGCGCAATATCAATTGGCTAATGGGCAATATGCAATGATGGGGCATAAAGATGATTTATCTGCAGAACCTTGGTTGGCAATAGCACACTTAAATGCAGGAGTAAAAACGGGTAGAATATTTTTGGCATCACCACTCAATCCAACAGATTTAAAACCATTTGTAAAAGAAGTTGATACCAATACTTGGAATACCAAATGGGGTGGGGTAATTGCAACAAGGGAAACTCGAATTGGAAATATAATCTTAAAATCTATACCATTACCAGAACCTTCAAAAGACGAAATTATACTAGCAATTAGTAAAGCATTAATGAAGGAAGGGGCTCATTTACTTGACTTTACAAAGGAAGTTACCCAATGGCAAAATAGAATAGAAACGTTACGTAAATCCAAAACGAATGATAATTGGCCAGATGTAAGTACAGAAAACTTGTTACAAACAAATGCAGAATGGTTATTACCTTACTTGAATGATACTAGAAAACCAGAAGACTTAAAAAAGATTGATTTAGCTACAGTATTAAAGCATAGTTTAGATTTCGAACAACAAAAAATATTGAATAGTCTAGCTCCAATTGGTATAAAAGTGCCTTCTGGAAAAACAATAAAGTTAGATTATCAAAAAAATGGAT
>CALDTD010000374.1 GCA_937924345.1 uncultured Flavobacteriales bacterium
TTCTGTAATTTTAATGAATATCCTACGAGCTATAATGTTATACTCACATCAATAGAAGAAGCTATTATTTTTAATAATACCCATGAAGCAATGCATTTTGGAACAATAGCAGCAATGTTAAAACAGCTATAGTTTTAAACAACTTACTTTTTATGAATAGAAAATATTCTATATAAAACCCAATTCAGTTTTTCTATTTTTGCCATTCAAAATTAATTTTATGCATAAATCAATTGGTATACTTTTATTGTTGCTTTCTAACTACAACTACTTTTCTCAAATTACCTATCCAACAGATACTTTGGCTATGGGAGAAGATTCAATCATAATTTTCGCTAATAAATCTTGGGAGTTTTTAGAACAGTCTAATAAAAAAATGCTTTTTAATGCCAGTGTTTATCAATATGCTGAAAAGCAGTATAAATGGAAAGACAAGTGGGATACTATTTCACCTTATTTTTATGGCAATGACTTAGAAGCATTTACAGACACGATTGCTCTTCCTCTTATAGATGACTTACATTCTAAATTTATAATACCTCACCCTGGAATAATCACATCTACGTACAAACAAAGAGGCAAGCGCTTCCATTATGGAACAGATGTAGATGTTGTAACAGGAGACTCTTTAAAGTCTTGTTTTGATGGGGTTGTAAGGTATTCTGGTTATTCATCTGGTGGCTACGGAAACTTGGTAGTAATAAGACACTACAATGGTTTAGAAACATATTATGCACACCTGGATAAAATCTTAGTTACGACAAACGAAGAAGTAAATGCAGGCGACTTTATAGGTTTAGGAGGAAGCACTGGTCGTTCTACGGGTAGTCATTTGCATTTTGAAATGCGCTTTTTTGGAAATGCCCTAAATCCTCAAAAAATAATTGATTTTAAAAATAAAAAACTAATTGATAATTGTATTGACTTACACCGAGGTCTTTTTCATTACAAAAAGAAATATCATTATAAGCCTTCTAGCCAACAGCTTGCAAGTAAAGGATATCACCGTATAAAAAGTGGTGATTCGTTGTATGCTTTGGCTTTGAAAAACAAAACAACAGTTAAAGCTATTTGTTCTTTAAATGGTATTTCTTCAACTAAAATTTTAAAAATTGGTGAAAAAATAAGAGTCTATTAATAAAGTTTAAATTACAAGAATAAAGCAACATGAAAGCAATAGAAGAATTAGTAGAACACTTAGAAATGTTACCTCACCCAGAAGGTGGTTTTTACAAAGAGGTTTATAGAAGCAAACAGACTATAAGTAAAAATGCTTTGGAAAATAATTTTTCTGGTGATCGTAGCTATTGTACGAGTATTTATTTTTTATTGACTTCAGATAATTTTTCTGGTTTTCATCGTATAAAGCAAGACGAAATTTGGAATTTTTATAAAGGTAGTCCACTATTGGTTCACGTTATAGACAAAGACGGTATTTATACTTGCCATGAAGTGGGAATGGATATAGAAAATAAATCTTTCCCACAATTAGTCGTCCCAGGAGGTTCATGGTTTGCGTCTAGTGTAAAAAATAAAGATGATTACTCTTTTGTTGGTTGTACAGTTGCTCCAGGTTTTGATTTTGAAGATTTTGAATTAGCGAACAGAGCTGATCTAACTGCAGAATATCCACAACACAAAGAAATTATAACGCAATTAACACGTTCTTAAGTAGGGCTCTGTTTTCTAATTATTTTATGAAATAGTTTAGGGAAAAAGCGTTTAATTTTAACCGCTTTCAATTCTCCTGCTCCAGCAAAGATCTCTAATTTTTCTTTCTCTATTCCTTTAATAATTTGTTCAGCACATTTTGCAGCAGTAATACCTTTTGCTTGATTACTATCTAATTCTCCATGCGATTTACCATCTTTAGATAATGCATTTTGAGAGATATTTGTTTTTATTAACCCTGGGAAAACTAACGATACTTTTACCCCATTTTTTTCTTCTTCTAACCTTAAAGATTCATAAAAACCTACTAAAGCAAACTTAGTTGCAGAATATGCTGATCTTAAAAAGAATCCAAATTTTCCAGACAAACTGCTGATGACTACAAAGTGCCCACTTTTTTGGTTTTTAAAAATTGGTAAAACAGCTTTCGCTAGAGCAATATTCCCAAAGTAATTAACCTCCATAATTTTACGATCGATCTCTAACGGAGTTTCGGCAACCAAAGAACGTTGACTAATTCCTCCATTGTTAATTAAAATATCAATCCTACCATAAGCTCTAATAACTTCCTCTACTTTCTCTTTAAAATTACTATTATTGCTTAAATCAAGTGGAAGAACTAACACTTTCCCATTACATAACGATTTCACCCTTTTCAACTCCTCCACCCTTCTTGCAGATAAAATAACTTTAGCTCCTTTAGCACTTAATTTTATTGCTAACTCTTCGCCTATACCTGAAGTTGCGCCTGTAATCCAAATTATTTTATTTTTCATCCCCCCCAATTAATATTATTTAATCGTACTTATATTTGAAATCAAAATTAACTAAAATAATTGGCTATGAACAATTTATTAAAAATGACAGGTATTGTATTGCTAGGAAGCACAATGACAATGACCTCATGTAAGAAAAAAGGATGTACTGATCCTAATGCAATTAACTACGCAACAGAAGCAAAAAAAGATGATGGATCTTGTAAATATGCTGAAGGTGGAGATAACAACGGAAACCCTTCTACACCGAGTGCGGTTAAAGCTATCTTTTTAGCAAACAGAAATGACAATAAAGAATCGTTTACTGTAAACTCCGAAGTTACAACTCAGTTAGTTGGAGCTAAAGGTACAAAAATTACAATTCCAGAAAATGCATTTGTGAACACTAGTGGTTCTGCTGTGACAGGAAATGTAACTGTAGAAATATTAGAAGTACTAGACCAATCCTCTATGATTTGGTATGGTTTACCTACTATGAGCAACGGTAGATTATTAGAATCTGGAGGAGAGTTGATGGTAAAAGCTTATGCTAATGGTCAAGAATTAGGTTTGGCAAATGGTGTAGAGCTAGATATTCAAATGCCTTCTGACAACAACAAACCTGAAATGACAGTTTATTATGGTGTTGAAACAAAAAATGAAGTTGGAGATGTAAACTGGTTATTAGGAGACTCATTAGGATATGATGATTCTATTAGTTATGATAGCATTGTATATTGTGATACGGTATATGTCACATACAATACTTATGATACTGTTACTGTATCTGGAACTGACTCATTAAACAACCCTTACACATATGATTCTGTATATGTATCAGGTTCAGAAACAATTATGACTCAAGACTGTGGTAACCAAACTCAGAACCCTGATCAAGGATATGACTTTGATTTTGGTGATTTAGGATGGATTAACTGTGATTTCCTTTACTTTACAGGTGCTGGATCAGGTTTAGATGTTGTTACATCTTCAGAGTTTACAGGTGCAAATACAGAAATTTACTTACACTTTTCTTCTATAAACGGAGTTGCAGAATTAAACTACAGTGGAAGTAACTTATTCGAAACACAGTATGATGAAATTCCAGATGGAACACAGTTTACAATTGTAGCTATATCAGAAATAGACGGAACTTATTACTCATCATTTACTCCAGTTACAATGACGAACAATCATTCTGAAACATTAACAATGACAGCTACAACTATTACTGACATTCAAAATGCAATTAATAATCTTTAAGAAGTATTAATTAATAATCATAAAAAAGTCCGCTGTAATTAAATTACAGCGGACTTTTTTATTTCAATTCAATTTGACTATTAAGCCATTGTATGATAAACGTTTTGTACATCTTCATCTTCTTCAAAGC
>CALDTD010000375.1 GCA_937924345.1 uncultured Flavobacteriales bacterium
ATTGGCTCAGAATCTTCTATGTTAACATACAGCGTTAACAACCCTAGTAAACCAAACCGTGTCTCGGAATTTGACCATACAGAGTCTTGTGACCCAGTTTTACCTATTGGAACAAACTTAGCCTATATGACGTTAAGAACCAACGATAATGAAGGGTGTAATGATAATGGAGAAAATACGCTAACCGTTATCGATTTAACAGATGAAGAAGAACCAGAAAGCCTACAAGTTATAGATATGGAGAGCCCTTATGGAATGGCAATGCTTGGCTGGTACTTGGTTGTAGGAGAAGGAACAAATGGAGTTGCATTTTTTGACGCCTCTAACCCTCGAGATTTAGTTGAAGTAGGAAGAACTACCGGAATAGAGGTATACGATGTAATGAGGCATCCATCTAACCCTTATATTTTAATGACAACAAGTAGCCAAGGTCTTGAGCAATATGAAATTGACTACAACACATTTAATTTAACTCCATTAAGTACAGTTGTATACCCTTAATTGAACAGTCTAAAGAGATAAGTCACATGAGGTATATTATTTACTTAGTTATTTTAGTTACTCCTGTTTATGCTTGGGGAAATTTAGGACTAAAACCATCAAATTTACCTACGTCTAAACTAGAGTTAATGTCTTCAAAAATGCTTGACGATAGTTTTAGGTCTCCTTTAAGTTTTGTTCATAAAGGAATTCTAGGTTTAGGTCTACGTAATTTCAGATTAGAATATCAAGCCAATATACGCTATAGAAGAATGGTAGAGCTTGGAGTTGGAATAGGACGTTACAACAATACTGTAAAGTTCTTTTCGGCTTCAGATGAACACAAAGTTTCCGTAGAATCAACTCCTACATATGCAACTTTAACGATTTATCCTTTCCATGGTGATAATAAAGCCTTTTACATAAAAGGCAATTACGGACTAGTTAACAATATGAATAGTAAACGTAATAAAAATGAAAAAGGAATAAACCACAAGATGTTTCAAGTTGGTGTTGGGTTTAAATATTTAATGCCAGAGGCAGAACGATATATTTTTTTTGAATTAGCAAAGTATACTTCTACTGCTAAAGGTATATATACAGACTTGGAGAATTATAATTCAGTTACAGATTATAACCTTACTTTCCATGCAATTACTTTTTCTGTTGGTATAGATATTAACCGCTATTAAAAAATTAGCTTTTGAATTCATTAAATTACTGAACTCAAAAGCTAAAAGTTATATATTATAATTACTTCGCGTGGGAACCATCGCAATAACCAGATTCATTTTTGGTTTTTCCACATCCACATTTTCTTGGCTCGTCTTTCTTTATTATTTCTTGTTCTGTTTTCATAATTTATATTTTTTTGATTTAACATAAAATCAGGAGGAAAACCATTATTCTATCTTAATCTAGATTAATATTCTTGAAACCAACCATATAAAGACTTATTCTAAATAGAAAAAGGATTTTGGCTTGTTAATGTTACATAAAAATAATTTGAGGCAATTTAACCCATCATTTTTATCTTTATATTTATTCAAAAAATAAGTTGAATATTTCGAACACATTTACAGCATCTTTACCTAAGGATAAAACAAAAGAGAACTATACAAGGCAAGTACATAACGCTTGCTATTCTTTTGTACTTCCAACACCAGCACCAAATCCCAAACTCATACACATTAATAAAAAACTACAAGAGCAATTGGGGTTAGAAAACTTAGCAGAAAAAGAAATAACCGAATTCTTAAGTGGCAATACCATTTTAAATGACTCTAACCCTTTTGCAATGTGCTATGGAGGACATCAATTTGGGCACTGGGCAGGACAATTGGGAGACGGAAGAGCCATTAATATTGCAGAGATTAATCATAATAAACTCAAAACTGCTATACAATTAAAAGGGTCAGGACCTACGCCATACTCTAGAGGTGCTGATGGCTATGCAGTATTGCGATCTTCTATAAGAGAATATTTATGCAGTGAGGCAATGTATCATTTAGGAATTCCAACCACTAGAGCTTTATCGCTATCGCTATCGGGGAAACCAATTGTAAGAGACGTACTGTACAATGGTAATCCTGCTGAAGAGCCTGGAGCAATTGTGGCGAGAACAGCAGAATCGTTTGTGCGTTTTGGAAGTTTTGAACTGTTAGCTGCGCGACAAGATAAGGAGACACTAAAAAAACTGGTAGATTTTACTATTAAAGAACATTACAGTGAACTAGGCGAGCCCAGTAAAGAAACCTATATTGCTTTTTTTCAATCGGTTGTAAGCAAAACGAAAATAATGATTATACATTGGCAGCGTGTAGGATTTGTACATGGCGTAATGAATACAGACAACATGTCTATTTTGGGTTTAACGATAGACTATGGACCTTATGGTTGGTTAGAAGAGTTTAACCCAAGTTGGACGCCAAATACAACCGATAGCCAGCATAAACGTTATCGTTTTGGTAATCAATATCCAATTGCACTTTGGAATTTAACACAACTTGCAAATGCACTTTATCCTTTGATAGAAGAAGTAGATATTTTAAAAGATATCCTAAGAGGTTTTAAATCAAACTTTAATCGCGATTACATTGTAATGATGTTACAAAAGGTTGGAATTTCAGTTCCTCAAAATGAAGATGGTAGATTAATCGAAAAACTCCAGCAATTATTAGAAAAAAGTCAAGTAGATATGACGCTCTTTTTTAGAAACTTAAATCTATTTGAAACTGAAAATATTGAAAAACATATTAAAAAAATAAAAGACGATAGCTACTTAGACCCCAAAGATTTTGAAGCGAATAAATTAGAATGGGAAGCGTGGCTTAAAGAATATGCAATTAGAATAGAATCAATTGAAAATGAAAAACGCATTGAACTGATTAATAATACCAACCCAAAATATGTACTTCGAAACTATATGGCTCAACTCGCAATTAAAGCAGCAGAAAAAGAAGATTACTCTGTTCTTAATGAGTTATTTGAAATCTTAAAAAAACCTTACGACGAACAACCCGAACATGGAAAATGGTTTGCAAAAAGACCAAAATGGGCAGACGATAAGGTAGGATGCTCTATGCTCTCTTGTAGTTCTTAAACTGCATATAAACAATAAGTGAGCAAAGGATCTAGTTTAGAATAAACTTTTAATTTAACTTTACGGAAGTTATGGACTTTAAATCGAAATTATTGAGCAATGCTGTGGATCAAATGTCTTCGCTTCCTGGCGTTGGAAAAAGAACAGCTTTGAGGCTTGTATTGCATTTATTGAACGAAAGTAAAGAAGAGGTACAAAAATTTTCAGATGCTTTTACCACGCTTAGAAATGAAATAAACTTCTGCAAACAATGTTATAACATTTCTGATGCTGAAGTGTGTCATATTTGTAGTAATGAGACACGAGATAAATCCTTGATTTGTGTCGTACAAGACATTAGAGATATTTTAGCAATAGAATCTACCCAACAGTTTAGAGGGTTTTATCATGTACTAGGAGGCATTATCTCTCCAATGGATGGAATTGGCCCAGACGATTTAAACATTGATGAACTAATTATAAGAGCTAAAAAAGAAGATGTAAAAGAAATTATTCTTGCTCTTAGTGCCACAATGGAAGGCGATACAACTAACTTTTATTTATTTAGAAAACTAAGCGAAGCTGGTGTAAAAATAAGTGTAATTGCTAGGGGTATTGGTATTGGTAACGAACTAGAATATACCGATGAGATTACACTTGGTCGTTCTATTTTACACCGTTCTTTGTTTGAAAGTAGTTTATCTAAATAAAACTTACTTATAGTTAACAATCAATTATCTTGGATAACACAAAAAGTATTTCTTTACAGGTTTGGTTAATGCTTGAATATTAAAGTTATCGCTTGCTTCGGTTATATCTAAGACTTTTCCAGATTTGTAAAGAATATTTATAGAATCGCTATCTACATTATATGCGTTATTTTCTATTACATCAGTAAAAACAAAATAATCGGTCTCTTCTTTTGTAATATCTAGTTTCGACATCATTTTTTGTTTATGAATTTCTAAATCTTTAGTTGTAAATGCTTCTTTCTGAATAGCAACCTTGAGCAAATTACGGTTTGTAATCATGGTTGCTAATAGCGCTAGTATTTTATCTTCATGGTTCGTCCAAACTTTAATTGCTCCCAAAACATCATAATCGTCCAATTGAGAAAAGGCCTCTAAGACTTTATTTTGCTTAAAATCGTCTTTGGTAATATCGTTATATAAAAAAACGTGTAATGCTGGACTACAAAATAATTCGACATTATTGCTCGCTAATTCTTTGGCTCTTTTTAGCACTTTTACCAATAAAAACTCAGCGCTAATAACTGTTTTATGCAAGTAAACTTGCCAATACATTAAACGACGGGCAACAATAAACTTTTCAATTGAATAAATTCCCTTTTCTTGAATTACCAGTTCATCATTTACAATGTCTAGCATTTTTATAATTCGCTGATTACTAACTACACCTTCGGAAACTCCTGTGTAAAAACTATCCCTCTTTAAATAATCTAATCGATCCATATCTAACTGACTAGAAACCAGTTGATGCAGGAATTTTTTAGCGTATTTATTTGTAAAAATGGCTATTGCAATATTTAGCTCTCCATTAAACTCTTCGTTTAACTTTTGCATAAAAATCAACGAAAGTTCTTCGTGATGCACACCTTTTGCAATAGAATGTTCCAACGCATGAGAATAAGGTCCATGGCCAATATCGTGCAATAAAATAGC
>CALDTD010000376.1 GCA_937924345.1 uncultured Flavobacteriales bacterium
AAAGAAGAGTTTGAAATTATGTGGAGTGTTCCTACTTTAAAGTTTCTACCTGCTGCTTTTAAGGCTATGGTAAAATAGATTCTGCCTCTAAAAAAGAAAAAAACCAAAAAACACACCTATAGAAGCTAAAATATGGATAGATACATCTCTATTTGTTTCAACTTTAAAAGTTTGATAAATTAAACTTGCGATAGTTCCAATAATCCACCAAGCGATATAATTTTTAATTGGAACAATTGTATTTTCAAATTCCCAAAAATCAAATTTAGGAGCAGAAATTTCTATAATTATATCTAACAACATCATCAAAAACCCTCCTAAAAAAGCTGCGACATATCTATTCTTAAATATTGTAAAACTCAAATCAAAAGTGACTACTGTTAGAATTGTCCAGTTGATGCAAATTGTTAATGGTACCCCAAAAACTTTGTAACCTAAGTTCTCTCCATAAGCATAGTTTCCAAAAAACAAACCATAATTTACTCCAAGTGCTTCTACAAGAAATCCAATTAAAAAAGGAATAATAAGCGCTATAATTACTTTAAAGTTGACTTTCTTTATATTCAGAAATAAGACTAAAAAAGTAATAATTAGATTAAGCGGAGTAGAAGCTAAAAACCAGTCAGAGCTATCACTATATTTTATTCCGATCATACCACAAATGGAAAATAACCAAAGAATAAAAATTGAAAAAAGGACTTTATATGCTGTTAAATTCATGATTTTTGCTCTATTAAATCTGCTACAATTTTACCAGAAAGTAAACAAAGAGGTATTCCTCCACCTGGGTGAACACTTCCTCCGCAAAAGTAAAGCCCTTTAATGTTGCTTTTAAAATTTGGATGCCTTAAAAATGCAGCGAACTTATTGTTACTAGACGCACCATAAAGCGCTCCTTGATAACTCTGCGTTCTAGATTCTATTGTTCTCGGTTCTAAAATTTGCTCAAACTCAATTAATGGTTCTATATCTATATTTAATAACCGACTTAACTTTTTTAGTATTGATTTTCTAGCTTTTTCTATTAATTCATCCCAATTTTGATTGGTATTACTAGGCACATTGATCATTGTAAACCAATTCTCACACCCATCTGGCGCATCTTCTTTTTCTTCTTTAGAAGATATATTTACATAAACGGTCGGATCATCACCAATTGTATTATGCTCAAAAATTTGCTCAAATTCACCTTTATAATCCGCAGAAAAAAACAAATTATGTAAATCTAACTCAGGAAAAGTTCCTTTTATTCCCCAATAAAAAATTAATGCTGAACTACTCCTTGGTTGTTTTAATATTTTCTCTGGCGCTTTTTGTGTTTTTAAAAGCTTTCTATAAGTTGGAACAATATCAGAATTCGAAACTACAATATCAGCTTCTATTCGTTCGCCTTTAACTCGTATTGCTTTTATCTTATTTTGCTCAACTATAACCTGATCTACCAAACTGTTGTAATGAAATTTCACTCCTAGATCTTCCGCCAATTTTGTAAGCGAAGAAGTAATGGATTGCATTCCTCCCTTCGGATAATAAGTCCCATAATATTGTTCTAAATGCGGAATCATAGACATAATACCTGGGGTTTTGTAAGGAGAAGAACCGTTATATGTTGCAAAGCGATTAAAAAACTGAACTAATCGTTCGTCTGTAAATGATTTAGAATTATAAGCAGAAAGCGAAGTATTAATTCCCAATTGACTTGAAAAAACTAAAGCTTTAAGCGTTTCTTTACTAAAGTAAGTTGCAGCTTTGTGTAACGATTTTTCTAAAAAGATTGACGCTGTTAAATCGTATTTCTTTTTACTCTCTTCAAAGTACTTTTCTAACTCTTCCGACTTAACATTAAACGTTTTAGTCGCAGAATCTATAAACTTTTTTTGATTAGCATAAGCTGTAAACGTTGTACCGTCTTCATAAAAGTAATTGGCAACAACATCTTTTTGTGTATAAGAAAAGTAATCTTTAATTGGTTTTTGAGCTAATAAAAAAAGTTCTTCTACAAACTGAGGCATTGTAAATAATGAAGGTCCCATATCAAAACGATAGCCTTTTTCTTCGAAAGAAGTTAACTTTCCTCCAGGGTAACTATTTGCTTCGTAAACAGAAACATTAAACCCTTGAACCGCCAATCGAATTGAAGTTGCAATTCCTCCTATTCCAGCACCTATAATTATCGCTTTTTTACTACTCATTTGGTTCCTAAATATAAAGATCTCTTTGTTATGATTTTTGAAACATTTAAAAATTATAAATAATTAACGAAGCCAATTATTTGAATTGTATATTTGGCTCATGTTTCTTTATACAATATTATGCTAATATTACTTTATATAATTCTTCTTTACCTTTTACTTTTTATCATCATTCCTTACCAAACTTTACAGGTTACAGCAAGAACAGTTGGATATATTATTTTTCGTAAAAAAAGCATTGGTTACGACATTCCAAAAACTGGCGGTGCATTGTTGATCGCTAACCATGTTTCGCATCTCGATTTTATATTGGTAAGTATCGCGACAAAGCGAAAAGTATATTTTGTAATGTACGACAAAATGTATTACAAGAAATCTATTCATTGGATTTTAAAGCGTTTAAGTATGATTCCTATTTCTCCAAGTAGAAATGGCGAAAAAAGTAATCTCGAGGAGTTTAATAAAAAATGTCAAGACATTATAAACAATGGGGACATTGTAGTGATCTATCCAGAAGGTACAGTTTCTAGGAATGGCCATTTACTAGAATTTAAAAAAGGAATGGAGCATATTGCAAGTGGAATTAATGCTCCTATTATACCTATGCATGTTTATGGAGCAAGTGGAAGTCCTTTTACCTTTTCAATTCAAGAAGGAACGTTTAATAAACTTAAACTAAAAAACTTACGTAAAAAAAT
>CALDTD010000377.1 GCA_937924345.1 uncultured Flavobacteriales bacterium
TTTGTAGCACATGTACTTTTCTATAATACTGATCGTACACTTTTTTAATTGCGCTACTAATAGTTGTGTCTGTTGCTTCTTTTTGAGTTAAAAAATCGTAATATTTAAATGGTTTAAAATCTGAAATAGAGTTTGGAATACCACGTTTAATTTCGCGTTGCGTTCTATCTTTAAACGTATAATCTTTTTCAATTTCTTTCCAACGCTTCATATATTCATTCTGGTCTATTTCTAATAAGTCTTTTGTTTCTTTATGTTCATAAACCATTATATCATTATACACCCCATCAACACCGTCATTCATTTTATCTACAAGGTTGCTCCCAATTGAATAAGCTCTGTAATCTTTTATTGGTAAATAAGTAATGGTATATAATGCAAAACCAAAAGAAGCTATTATTACAACAATTGCAGTAGGCAAAACTTGAACTTCTCTTACCAAAATCTTTTTTATCCCTAAATAAATTAAGAAGACAATTCCTGTAAAAATAGTTGGAAACCACCAGCCAAATAACCAAGCCCCTACTACTAAGGTGAATAATAGTGCGGCAGGTAAAATTATTTTATCATCTTTAAAGTTGTTGAACTTAATTTGCCCTTGCATAAAAAAGATAGGCATTACAAAAATAAGTAATGTTATATCTTTAAAAAATGATTCCCAAGGTGTTAACGAACGACCTACAGAACCTTTTAATGCATCACCAAAGCAGCCACAATCTGTTACACAATCACCACTAAATTCTAATCCTTGCGCTAAAGCCAATGTTTGAGCATCATTACAACTTGCAGTAAAATAAGTTAACCAAGAAAAGAACAAAATCATTCCTAACAATGACCAAGATGAAAGACGCATTAACGCACCAAAAAGCACAGCAAAACCCAACACCACTTCCGATGCAGCAATAAAAATAGAGAGGAATAATGAGTAAGGTTCAAAAATAGTCCAATCTAGCGCTGGTTCGGCAAAATATTCTTCTAGTTTAAATGAGAAACCAAGTGTATCGTTTGCTTTTATTAAACCTGAAACAATAAATAATGACCCAACTAATATTCTCGAAATATATGTTGATGCAATAAAACCTTTACTAAAAGCTAAACTTAAAATTCCAATTAAAAATGCTCCACCAGTTGCCATCCAATATAAATTGAATTGATCTGGAATATTTTCGTTACTACTGTAAATACCGTTTAATAGCATTCCTACTGCTATAATTAGATATACAACTCCGATAGGTTTAGAAAGTCTTTGCATTGTTATTTGTCTTTACTTCAAAAATAAAAATTTAGTCTCAGTAATACGCTAGAGAAAGTTTAAATAATCAAAAAAATCTTTAGGACAACTTTAAGTTTTTTGTTTCAATTCCCCTTTAAATCTCTTCACCAAGAGGTAAATTCACTTAAAAGACTTTTTCTCCATTAATATATGTCGCTGTAACCTTAGCTTTTAACAAATCATCTTCAGGAATCATCAATATATCTTTATTTAAAATTACAAAGTCAGCTAGTTTACCAACCTCTAAAGTTCCCTTTTCTTTCTCTTCAAAATTTGATAGCGCAGCCCAAATCGTCATTCCTTTTAGTGCTTCTAAACGCGACAATGCATTTTCTATCTGGAAACCATTTTTTGGCAATCCATCTTTGTTTTTTCTAGCAACTGCTGCGTAAAATGTAGTCAAAGGGTCTATCCCCTCTATTGGAAAATCTGTCCCTAAAGCTACCCAGCCATTTTGCTTTAAAAGTTTTTTATAAGCATATCCAAAACGTACTCGTTTCTTTCCAAGTCTAAGTGCAGCCCAGTTCATATCTGATGTTGCGTGCGTTGGTTGTACAGAAGGAACAATTGAATAATCTCTAAACAATTTAAAATCTGAAGAATCTACGACTTGGGCATGCTCTAAACGCCAACGCTTATCGTTTTGACCTTCTAAAACACTTCCGTAAGTCTTTAAAATAAAGCGTGATGTTGAATCTCCTATAGAATGTGTACACATTTGAAAACCTTTTTCATACAAAAGTTTTGCATAAGTCTGAAAATGGGAAGTATCTTTTAAAAGCATTCCGTAAACTGCAGAATCTTTAACATCTGAGTATGGTTTTAATAAGCACGCTCCTCTACTACCAAGTGCGCCATCTCCATAAAATTTAAAAGCACGAACATTTAACCGGTCAGTTTTATAAGGTTCACCAACAGTATTTAAATAATAATCTAAATTTTCTTTCGAGTCACTTAACATTGCATAAACTCTCATTTTTAACTCTTCGGTTTTATGGAGCTTTTCTATTAACGCTACATCTTCCTTTGCTAAACCAGCATCATCTATTGTTGTTAAGCCAACTTCAAAACAATTACGTTGAGCAGTCAATAATGCTTCTTTCTTTTGTGCGATAGTTGGCTCTGGAATAATATCCAACACTAAATCGACTGCATTATCAACCAAAACACCTGTTAATAGATTCTCTTCTACCTCTATTGTCCCCCCCTTAACTTTAGTGTTAATAGTTATCTTCGCTAAATCTAAGGCAACTTGGTTTGCAATGGCTGCATGGCCATCTATTCTTCTTATTAAAACAGGTTTAGTTGGAAAAGCTTGATCTAATTTTCTTTTATTTGGAAAACTTTTATAATTCCATATCGTATTATCCCAACCCCGACCAGTAATCCATTCAGGATTTCTTTTTTTATCAAAGTCTATACATTTTTTTACCACCTCATCAAAAGAGTTCGCACCAACTAAATTAACCTTTTGTAAGGTTAAACCGTATCCTAAAAAGTGACAATGCGCATCTATAAAACCAGGATAAACAAACTGTTTTTTTGCATCTACGGTTTCTATACCCTTGTATTTATTTAAAATTTGATTCTCCTTTCCTATTGCGACAATCTTACCATCTTTTATTGCGATTGCTTCGTGCATTAAACTATAATCATCTACAGAATAGACAGTCGCATTATGAACAACTAAGTCTACCTCTGTCTTTGTAATACAACTAACTGAAGTTAAAGCAATTAATAAGCAACTAATAAATCGTTTCATTTTTTAATTTTTGGTTGTAAAAAGTATAAAATAAATATTCCTAAAAATGGTAATGCTGCAACTTTATAACGCACAAGAGCACCAGCAACAGGTTTT
>CALDTD010000378.1 GCA_937924345.1 uncultured Flavobacteriales bacterium
GGAAGATATGGAACATATTCGCATGGAGTCTAATTGGGTTGTCGGTATTACTAAAACTCTAGGGGGGTCAGGAGACCCTTCACCAGTAACTGCATTGGGTGTTTTCTCAGGCTTAAAAGCAGCAATAAAAAGAAAACTGAATAAATTAGAAATAAATGGATTAAAAGTAGCCGTACAAGGTTGCGGTAATGTTGGTTTTCATTTGATAGGTCACTTATTACATGAAGGTGGGCAAGTTGTGGCAGCTGATGTTGATAAGGATGCCTTAGACCGAATTCATGTTTCTTATGGAAAAGAACTTGAAAATGGTCAGTTAAAACTCATTGATCCAAACGATATTTACGATGTCGAATGTGATGTTTTTGCACCCTGCGCAATGGGTGGCTCTATCAATCAAGACACTATTCCCCGTCTTAAATGTAAAATTGTAGCTGGAGCAGCAAATAATCAATTAGGTACTGAATCTATAGATGGTCCAAGTTTAGAAAAACGAGGAATTCTTTATGCTCCCGATTATGTCATTAACGCTGGCGGATTGTTAAATGTTGCCAATGAACTTGAAGGGTACAATCAAGAACGGGCTTTAAACCAAGCAAAAAACATTTATAATATCTTAGATCGAATTTTTGAACGCTCACAAAGTGAAGGGACATCCACTTGGCAAGCGGCCAATAAAATTGCAAAGGATCGTATAGCAGCTCTTTCTAAAGTTAAAAGTACTTGGAATGGCAGCGCGCATACCTTAAGAGGGGTAAGTTGATCTGAAAAAGTCCGCAAAAGAACAATTCTGAGAAACTAAACTTGAGCTTTTGTAAAAAAATCACTTAAAACTCGGAATAGCCTTTAACAAAAGAAATTAAATAAGTTAATAATAATAAAATAACGTTACAAAAATTTAAACTATTTTTGTGATTTATCTTGATTGAAATAAATAATTATGGATTACTCATTTCAATTGGAAAAAATTACTTAAAGTGGTAAAAGAAAAAACTATACAAACTTTAAACAAACTTTAAATAAGTGGAGAAATACAAATGACAGGAATAAAAGAATTTTTTACAGGTGGTGGTTACTGGATGATCCCTATCGCATTTATGTTAATTTTAGGATTAGCAATAGCCATTGAAAGATTTATCTTTTTAAATTTTAGATACAGCACCAATGCCAATCAATTTATGGCACAAATTCAAAAATTGGTTATGGCCAATAACGTCGACCGCGCAATTAAGTTATGTAACGCTTTACCACAAGCTTCTTTACCTAAAGTTATTAAATCAGGTCTTAAAAGAGCAAATAAAGGTTCTGAAGAAATTGCCAATGCTATTGAAGAAGCGACTTTAGAAGTCTTACCTAATGTCACTAAAAGAACATCAACATTACAACAAGTGGCTAATATTGCTACTTTATTAGGTCTTTTAGGAACTGTTATGGGTCTTATCAAAGCGTTTACCGCGGTTGGTGCAGATGATGGAAGTTCAAGTTCTGAAAAACAAGCTAAATTAATTACTGCTATTTCTGTTGCATTGAACACAACAGCATTCGGTTTGATGGTCGCAATTCCATTATTATTAATTTATGTATTTTTAAACAATACTACCAAAAGAATTATCGATGAAATAGATCAATATTCAGTTAAGTTACAAAACTTATTGGTATCAAGAGGTAAGGGAACTTTATAATCCCCATTAAAATTCCACTTATAGGCTTTGTAAGAATAATTCTATTAAGAGTAGATTAAGATTAAGATTACAAAGCCTTTTGGAAAATGTTTATTGTGAAATAAACCTAAAATGGTAATGAAAATTACCAAATGATGATAAAAGATACTTTGGAAATATTAAAATTTATGAAATGTTTTAACTATAAGTAAATAAGAACAATAAATAAGTATTTTTAAAGAGAACAAAGAGAGATTAAAAATTATGGCAAGACGACCTTCACAAAGAAGAAATTTCAAAGAAGAAGAAGAAAACGATTTGAACTTAACACCTTTAATGAATGTAATTAGTATTCTCATTCCTTTATTGTTATTTTCATTACGCTTCGTACAAATTGCGGCATTAGAATTTTCAGCTCCGCAAATGAATAATGTTAAAAATACTCAACAAGAGAAAAAAGAAGTCGCTTTAAACCTTACTTTAGCTATTACTAATGCAGGTTATAAGTTAAAAGGTTCCTCTGAAATAGTCCCCGGATTGAAAGAAGGGATCACTATTCCATTATTATCTACTCAAGTAGAATGCCGACGGTATTTAGATACAGCACCACCTCCACGAGCAGTCAATACTGGAAAGTGCAAAGATGCAACTCAAAAAATGAGTTTTCAAGTATTCAATAACTTAGAATTGAACAAAAAATTAAAAGAAGTGAAAGATGCCCATACAGATGAATCAACTATTGGGATTGAAATTAGTAACGAAATGGAAATGGAAGCTTTAATAGATGCTAAAGATGCCGCACGTTCTTATGGAGGCGATGTAAAAACTTACGGTATTTATGGAAAAGAGGGAACTGAAAAAATTGACCTTTTCCGCAACACTTTAATTAAACCAAATCAAATTAAATAGAAATATTATATAGGAGCGACAATGTACGATTTAGATGATAACAAAATTCCTGAAAATATTAACGAAACTCCAGATGCAGGACTTTTTGGTAGTTTTAAAAAGCGTCATAAAAAAAGCAGAGGTTTTGTGGAAGAGGGTGCAAATTTAAATATGAACTCTTTTTTGGACATTTTGACCATAGTTTTAATTTTCTTATTGATACAATATTCTTCAGATCCTGTGCAGGTTA
>CALDTD010000379.1 GCA_937924345.1 uncultured Flavobacteriales bacterium
CCGGCAGCAAGTAATCTATATTCATCTAAAAATGCATAAGGCAATCGATCTATGATACCTATAAAAATTATAAGTGAAATTCCGTTTCCTATACCTCTTTCTGTAATTTGTTCTCCAAGCCACATCAAAAAAATTGTTCCAGCAGTTAGGATAATAATAGTAGAAAAAGTGAATAGCATACCTTGTACTTCAGCTGGAACGATAGGTACCCCACTTGCATTCATATGAATTAATCTAACACTTACTCCCCATGCTTGAACGGCAGCAACAAGAACAGTTCCATATCTTGTGATTTGGTTTATCTTTTTTCGTCCTTCCTCACCTTCTTTTTGAAGCTTCTGAAAATATGGAACAACGGCACCTAAAAGTTGAATGATAATCGACGAACTTATATATGGCATAATACCTAGTGCAAAAATTGCTGCATTTGAAAAAGCACCACCCACAAACAAATCGTACAGGCCGAATAAATTATCTTGTGTAGCATTTCTTGTTGCTTCAGCCAGAACATGAGCGTCAACACCGGGAAGAGTAATATGCGCTCCAATTCTTACAATAATTAATAATCCAAGAGTAAAAAGAACTCTTTCCCTTAATTCTTGTATTTTAAAAATATTTCTAAAACTTTCAGCAAATGTTGCCATCAGGATTTTGCCAATTTAATTTTAGAGAATTCAACTAATTTAATAGATCCACCTGCAGATTCTATCTTTTGCCGAGCTGACTGACTAATTGCATGTATAGCAAGATCTAACTTTTTATTAACTTCTCCTTCACCAAGAATTTTAATTGGTTTATTTTTTGCCCCCACTACTTTATAACTATAGAGTAATTCTGGTGTAATAGTTTTATTGAATAAATTATTTTTTGTAACAAACTCAACGAGCTTATTTAAATTTAGTGGTTGATATTCAACCCTGAATGGACTTTTAAAGCCTCTTTTCGGAATTCTTCTTTGTAGAGGCATCTGTCCACCTTCAAACCACGGTCGATATTTATCACCTGAACGAGACTTTTGACCATTCATTCCACGTGTAGAAGTTCCACCATGACCTGAGCCTGGACCTCTACCAACCCTTTTTTCTTTTTTTACGGAACCTTTTGCTGGTTTTAAATTGCTTAGAATATCCATATTACTCTTCATTAATTTCTTCAACTTTTATTAGATGAATTACTTTACGAATCATACCTCTAATTTGAGGTGTATCTTTGTGAATCTTAGTATAATTAGGTCTTCCAAGACCAAGTGCCTTAATAGTTCTTTTTTGTCTTTCAGGTCTATCAATTATTGATTTAATCTGAGTAATTTTTAATTTTTTCATAACTGACCAAACAATTCTTTTTTAGTAATACCTCTTTTAAAAGCTACAGTATCGGCATCGAGCATATTTGTTAGTGCTTTTAAAGTTGCTTTTACTGTGTTATGTGGATTAGAAGAACCAAGAGATTTTGTTAAAACATCAGTAATACCTGCTGCTTCAAGAACTGCTCTTACACCACCACCAGCGATTAAGCCAGTACCAGGGGAGGCTGGTTTAAGAAGAACCTTAGCAGCTCCATATTTCCCAATTATTTCATGAGGGATTGTTCCCTTGACCACTGGAACTCTTATTATATTTTTCTTAGCGTCTTCAATACCTTTACTTATTGCGTCGGTTACTTCATTTGCTTTACCTAAACCAACTCCAACATGGCCTTTACGATCGCCAACTACAACGATTGCATTAAAGCTAAATCTTCGTCCACCTTTAACAACTTTAGCAACACGATTAATATGAACAACTTTTTCTTTTAAGTCTTCAATATTTTGTGGTTTTAATGTTTTCAAATTTATTTACTCCATTATTTTTGCTGCCGGGAGAGGATTCGAACCTCTACATACGGCTCCAAAGGCCGCTGTCCTACCTTTAGACGACCCGGCAAGTTAAACATTAGATTTTTAGTCCACCTTCTCTTAAACCATCGGCAAGAGCTTTCACTCTTCCGTGATACCTGAAACCATTTCTATCGAAAATACCTGTTACAATTCCTTTACTTAATGCGACCTCTGCAGCAACCTTACCCACCAATTTACTAACTTCGGTCTTTGTTAAATGCTCAGAAATTTTTTCTTTAACTTCTTTAGATAAATTTGAGATAGAGAATAGTGTCTTATTGTTTAAATCATCAATAAATTGGATGTATATGTTATTTAAACTTCTATAAACACATAATCTTGGTTTTTCAGGAGTTCCTTTTTTTAAAACTTTTTTCAAATGTTTTTTAACTCTAAATCTTGATTTTTCTTTAGGTTTAATCATATCTATTTACCTGCAGTTTTACCAGCTTTACGAATTATTTGTTCACCTTCATATCTAATACCTTTACCATTATATGGTTCAGGTGGTCTAAATGACCTGATTTTTGCAGCAACCTGTCCAACAAGTTGTTTATCAATTCCACTAACAACAATGTTTGTAGGTGCTGGTACTTCAATTTTAACATCCTTGGGTGGAATAAAGAATATAGGATGTGAAAAACCTAACGCAAGTTGTAAACCCTTCCCTTTTAGTTCTGCTCTATAGCCGACTCCAATAATCTCCAATTTTTTCGTATACCCTTCTGTTACACCTACAATCATATTTTGAATTAAAGCACGATAGAGACCGTGCAGTGCTCTTACTTCTTTCTCATCAGAAGTTCGGGTTAAAACTACTTGTCCATTTTCAACCTTGATGTTAATTCTGGAATCATACGGTTGAATTAATTCACCTTTAGGACCCTTTACCTTTATTTTACCATTTTGGATTTCTACCGTAACGCCTTTTTTAATTTCTACTGGTTTTCTACCAATTCTCGACACTTTTTTAATCTCCTCTTTCGATTTACCAGATATGACAGATTATTTCACCACCGATATTTTCATTTCTCGCTTCCTTATCGGTCTTAAGACCTTTAGAAGTTGAAATAATCGCAATACCAAGTCCATTTAATACTCTTTCTATCGATTTAGCATCCTTATAAACTCTTAATCCTGGTTTACTAATTCTTTTTAATCCCGAAATAGCAGGTCTACCTTGGTTATATTTTAATTTAATTTTCAAAATGCCTTGCTTGTTATCTTCAATAACTTCGAATGAATCAATATAGTTTTGTTGTTTTAGAATTCTTGCTATATCTATTTTCATTTTAGATGCGGGTACTTCAACTATAACATGCTGAGCTTTTATAGCATTTCTTAATCGTGTTAAAAAATCAGCAATAGGATCTGTCATCGTCATTATTCTCTTATCTCCTCTTTTACCAACTTGCTTTTCTTACGCCAGGGATTTTACCGCTACTAGCCATATTTCTAAAACAAATTCTACAAACACCAAATTTTCTTAAATAACCTCTAGGCCTACCACATAAACTACAGCGGTTGTACTTTCTTACTTTAAATTTTGGTTCTTTTTTTTGTTTAACAATAAGTGCTAATCGTGCCAAGTTTAGCTCCTTTATTAACTTAATTCTTTCTTTCTAAATGGAACTCCGAACGCTTTCAATAATTCATATGCTTCAGCGTCTGTTTTTGCAGTTGTAACAATAGATATATCCATACCATATATTCTATTAACTTTATCTACATTAATCTCAGGAAATATAATATGTTCTTTAATTCCAAGTGTATAATTACCTCTACCATCGAATGATTTATCTGATACTCCTCTGAAATCTCGAACTCTTGGTAAAGCAATATTTATTAATCTATCTAAAAATTCATACATCCTTGCACCTCGTAATGTAACCATACAACCAATAGCCATACCTTGTCTCAATTTAAAGTTAGAAATTGCCTTTTTAGCTTTTCTTATTGCTGGTTTTTGACCCGCAATAACTTCCAAATCTTTTAGCGCATCTTCTAAAAGTTTTGGATCTTGTGCAGCTTTACCAACTCCCATATTTATAGTTATTTTATGAAGTTTCGGAACCTGCATAATATTTTTGTAATTAAATTGCTTCATCAGCTGCGGAATAATTTCCTGTTTATACATTTCAAATAGTCGAGGTGTAATTTTCTCTTCAGGTTCCGATGTAACTTGAGCCTGAGTGCTTTTTTCTTCCTTTTTCGATTTCTTTGTTTGATTATCTTGCTGTGATTGCTTTTTTTGTTTTTTATCTGCCATCTTTAGACCTAAATCATTTCTCCAGATTTTTTACTTACGCGAACAATTTTCTTCTTTTTTGTTGTATCATCAAAAATTATTTTTGAACCTACCCTTGTTCTAACATTATGCTTATTGATCCGAAGACTAATGAAAGAACAAGGGTAGGTTCAAAAATAATTTTTGATGATACAACAAAAAAGAAGAAAATTGT
>CALDTD010000380.1 GCA_937924345.1 uncultured Flavobacteriales bacterium
GCCGCCAGGTGTGGGAAAAACATCTTTAGGTAAGTCTATTGCTGAGGCTATTGGTAGAAAATATATAAGAATGTCATTAGGTGGAGTGCATGACGAAGCAGAAATAAGAGGACACCGTAAAACCTACATTGGAGCAATGCCAGGTAGAATTATGACCAGCTTAAAAAAAGCGAAATCTTCTAATCCTGTTTTTGTGTTGGATGAAATAGATAAAGTAGGGAGAAGTAATCATGGAGACCCATCTTCTGCTTTGTTAGAAGTATTAGATCCTGAACAAAATGACACCTTTAAAGATAATTTTGTCGAAATCGATTATGATTTATCAAGGGTTATGTTTGTTGCTACTGCAAATGAAGTTTCAACAATACAACCAGCACTAAGAGACAGAATGGAGTTTATAGAGGTTTCTGGATATACAATAGAAGAGAAGATAGAAATTGCTAAACGCCATTTAATTCAAAAACAATTAAAAGATCATGGATTAACAGCTGAACATTTTGAAATAGAGGATGCAGCAATTGAATATATTATTGAAGCTTATACTTCAGAAAGTGGTGTTAGAGGGTTGGACAAAAAGATTGCAAAAGTTGTTCGTTATCGAGCTAAGCAAATTGCGCTAGAAGAAGAATTTAAAGTTTTAATAAAAAAAGAAAATTTAATTAATATTTTAGGTCCTTCTTACGAGAAAGATAAGTATGATAATAACGATGTGGCAGGCGTTGTTACTGGTTTGGCTTGGACTAAAGTTGGAGGAGATATCTTATTTATAGAATCATCAATTACGAAAGGAAAAGGTAAAATGACCTTAACTGGTAATTTAGGAGATGTGATGAAAGAGTCTGCGACAATTGCTTTAGAGTATTTAAAAGCCCATGCTCAAACTTGGGGAATTGATACAACAGCCTTTGATAATCATAATGTACACATCCATGTTCCAGCGGGAGCAACACCTAAAGATGGTCCTTCTGCTGGTATTACAATGTTAACGGCTCTAGCTTCTTTGTTTACGCAACAAAAAGTAAAAAAATATTTAGCAATGACAGGTGAAATTACATTAAGAGGAGATGTATTGCCTGTTGGAGGAATAAAAGAAAAGATTCTAGCTGCCAAAAGAGCAGGAATAAAAGAAATTATTCTTTGCCGTAAAAATAAAAAAGATGTTGATGAAATTAAGCCGAGTTACCTAGAAGGTTTGACGTTTAATTATGTTTCTAAAATGAATGAAGTTGTAGAATTAGCTTTGTTAAGTGAAAAGGTAGTCTCTCCATTTAGTTTAAATTAAAACTTCTTAAAAAAAGTTAAAGGAATCAACTTTGGAAACGTTTTTAAAAATAAATGTTTCCAAAGTTGATTTTGTTTTTACATTTACATACAATTAAAGCATTGTAATGAAAAATTATTTAAGTCTTGCATTAGTATTCCTAAGTTTAGGTGTTTTTGCACAAGAAAGTTTTACGATAAGTGGAACATTATCCGATAGTCAAAATGGAGAAGGATTAATAGGAGCAAGCATTAAATTAACAGATCAACCAAAAGGAACAGTTACGAATGTTTACGGTTTTTATTCTTTTACTTTACCCGAGGGAACTTACAAAGTCGCATACTCTTACCTGGGTTTTAAAACAGTTACTAAAGAAATTGTTTTGGATAAAAATTTAAAAATTAATGTTGAGCTAGAGGAGTCTTCTACAACTTTTGAAGAGGTCGTTGTAACAGGAGAAGCAACAAATAAAAATGTTGAGAGTCTAGACATGAGTAAAAATGAACTTAATATCGACCAGATTAAAGGAATTCCAGCTTTAATGGGAGAGGTTGATGTAATTAAAGCTATTCAGCTTTTACCAGGTGTCCAAACACTTGGAGAAGGTGGTTCAGGATTTTTTGTTAGAGGTGGATCTGCAGATCAAAATTTAATACTTTTAGATGAGGCAAATGTCTATAATGCTTCTCATTTATTTGGTTTTTTCTCTGTTTTTAACCCTGATGCAGTTAAGAATGTAGAACTTTATAAAGGAGGAATACCGGCACAGTATGGAGGTAGATTGGCTTCTGTATTA
Organism: uncultured Flavobacteriales bacterium; assembly: GCA_937924345.1. Classification (GTDB taxonomy): domain Bacteria; phylum Bacteroidota; class Bacteroidia; order Flavobacteriales_D; family Parvicellaceae; genus S010-51. The sequence continues at coordinate 2,058 of CALDTD010000380.1, forward strand.
GATATTAGAATGAAAGATGGAAATTTAAAAAAGTTCTCTGGTGAGGGGGGAATTGGAACAATATCTAGTCGTTTAACTCTTAGTGCTCCAATTAAAAAAGACAAAGGAGCAATTATGATTTCTGGACGAAGAACTTATGCCGATTTATTTATTCCTTTAGCTAATAATCCAGATTTAGATGGGACAAAGCTATATTTTTATGACGCTAACATAAAGGGGAATTATACATTAAACGACAATAATAGAATTTACCTTTCGGGATATTTTGGTAGAGATGTTTTAGGTATAAACAATCAGTTTCAAATGAACTGGGGAAATGCAACTGGGACATTACGTTGGAATCATATTTTTAGCGATAAGCTATTTTTAAATTCTACCTTAGTTTATAGTAATTATGATTATTCTCTAGGTACACCAGAAGGAGGAGATGAAAGTCAAGTATTTACTTGGAATTCAAACATTAAAGATTATTATATTAAAGAAGACTTTAATTATTACTTAAGTCCAAAAAATACAATGAAATTTGGATTGTATTCTGCATATCATGAAATTTCTCCTGGTACAATCGATTTCTTTTTGGACGGTATTGCAAATACATTAGAATCTGCACAAACTAATTCGCTAGAACACGCTATTTATGTTTCTAATGAACAAAAATTTAATAATCGTTTTTCAGCCATTTACGGTTTGCGATATTCATTATTTCAAAATATTGGCGCCGGAACAGTATATAGTTATGATGATGAATTTAAAGTAAATGATACAACTACTTATGGAGCTAGAGAAATTTATCAAACTTACGGAGGTTTAGAGCCAAGGCTTGGGTTAAAATATTCGTTAGACGAAACAAGCTCAATTAAAGCAAGTTACAATAGAACAAGACAATATATACAGTTGGCTTCAAATTCTACAGCATCTTCACCTTTAGATATTTGGTTTTCGAGTAGTCCAAATGTAAAACCTCAATTTGCTGATCAAGTCGCACTGGGTTATTTTAAAAATATTAAAAATAATACCTACGAAACTTCAGCGGAACTTTATTACAAAAAAATGTACAATACCATTGATTTTAAAGACCATGCTCAATTGTTAGTTAATCCTTTTCTGGAAGGTGAACTTAGATTTGGAAATTCAACTTCTTATGGTCTAGAGTTAATGGCAAAAAAGAGTAAAGGTAAATGGACAGGTTGGTTAAGTTATACTTATTCTAGAGTATTTAGAGATATTCCTTTAGTTAACGATGGTAAAAGATATTTAGCTAATTTCGACCAACCACATAACTTATCTTTTGTAACTTCTTATGAGTTTAGTAAGCGTTTTAATATGTCTTTAAACTTTGTTTATAATACTGGACGTGCAGTATCCATGCCAACAGGTAAGTTTGTATATCAAGGGCAGTCGGTACCAATATATTCTGAACGTAATTCTGAACGTTTACCAGATTATCACCGATTAGATTTATCTGCAACACTAAAAAGTAAAAATTACGCAACCAAAAAGTTTAAAGGAGAATGGGTCTTTTCTATTTATAATGCCTACAGTAGAGCAAATGCATTTAGTATAAACTTTGTCGAAAACGAAGAGACGGGTGCTACTGAAGCTCAAATGTTGTTTTTATTTAAATTGATTCCTTCAATAACTTATAACTTTAAATTTTAATCATAATCATAATGAGAAAGTTAATATTCCCAATTATAGCGATAGCGTTTGGTTTAACAAATTGTACAAAAGTGATTGAGTTAGACTTGAATGACGAAGAAAATAAGCGATTGATTGTTGATGCAACGTACACAACATTTCCGCAAGAGCATGAAGTTAAATTATCACTTTCTGCAAACTACTATTCTACAGATCAGCCGACTGAGGTAACTGATGCTTCGGTAATTATTTCAGATGGTATATCAGATGTTGTTTTTACTCATGCTGGAAACGGAGTTTACAAGAGTCCTCCGAACATGGCTGCTGTAGCTAATAGGGAACATAAGTTAACAATTAACTATGCAGGCCAAGAGTACACGGCAACTAACTTTTGTGACACAGTTCCAGGTATAGATACGGTCGTTTTAGAAGAAAACTTTGTAGAAGGTAGTACAACAGAAATAGAAGATTATACAATACGTTTTAGCACTCAAGAAAAACCAGGGTTTGGAGATTTTTATGCTTGGCGTATTTATGTTAACGGAGAGCTAAGAACAGATACGATTACTGAACTGTTATCACAATCTGATGAGTTTTTGCCAGATGGAACTTATTTATTTGAAGTAGAATTGACTGATATAGAGGATGTTGTTTCTGGTGATACTGTAATGGTTTCTCAAAATGCAATCTCAGAATCTACTTATGACGCTTATTTAGCGGTGTTATTTCAAACAGAATTTAGAGGTGGTATATTTGATTCCCCGCCTGCAAACATACCAACTAATTTAAGTGAAGGTGCCTTAGGTATTTTTTCTGCTGGTGGAGAATCGCGGAATTTTGCAATTGTACCATAGTAGGATAAACTTGAATATTGTAAACAGAAAATAGAGCTTGTAGAAGTCATCTATTTTTAGTAAACTCGCATATTATTACAATTTGATAAATCTTATTAATTTTCACAAATGAAAAGAATCGTTTTAGTAGAGAATAAGTCGGAAATAGGCGCTGGTACAAGAGGTGCAAGTTTGGGTATTGATGCTGTTAAAATAGCAGCCTTAAATGCAAAAAGTGATTATTTTAAAAATGCTAAAATTTTGAAAATCGAAAATGAAAACGATCGATTGTGGGAGGATATAGATTTTGAGTCGGCTAAACGTATAAAAGGTGTTGTCGAAGTTTATAAAAGAATTAGTGACACTGTAAGTGAGGTTTTGGGTAAAAATAAGTTTCCTGTTTTATTATCGGGAGATCACTCTAATGCTGGAGGAACAATTGCCGGGATAAAAAAAGCATATCCGGATAAACGATTGGGTGTAATCTGGATAGATGCTCATGCTGATTTACATTCTCCATATACTTCGCCAACAGGAAATATTCATGGTATGCCTTTAGCCACCGCTTTGGGTACAGATAATGAAAAATATGCTGTTAAAGAAATTTCTGATGAAGTTAAATCTAACTGGGAGAAGCTGAAAAATATTGGTGAAATTCAACCAAAAATTAATCCTGAAGATTTAGTTTTTATTGGAGTTAGAGATACAGAAGATCCTGAAGATTATTACATGGCAAACAATAAAATTAAAAGCATAAGTGTTGAGCATGTAAGAAGAACAGGAGCACAAGAAGTTTCGGAGCAAGTATTGAAATACCTATCCGACTGTGATATTATTTACGTTTCTTTTGATGTAGATAGTATGGATTGTGATTTGATTTCTTATGGAACAGGAACTCCTGTTACCAATGGATTGACAGATCAAGAAGCAAGTGGACTTATTAATCATTTCTTAATTGATAAGCGTGTAAAGTGTTTTGAGGTGGTAGAAATTAACCCATGTTTAGATAATAAACAAAATAAAATGGCTGAAACAGCTTTCAGGATTATGGAAGGAGCATCAGCAATTATTGAAAAAAGAGGATAAAAAGTTTTTAAATAGAATATTATTTATGAAAACACATCTTTAATTATTAAAGGTGTGTTTTTTTAGTTAAGGATTATAATGAATATAGAACAATCAATTTTAACGTTAACGAAACAAGTAATTAACGATTTATATAGTGTAGAAATAGCAGATGCACAAGTTCAGATTAATAAAACTAGAAAAGATTTTGAAGGTGAATTAACATTAGTTGTTTTCCCTTTATTAAAGATTTCTAAAAAAGGACCAGAACAAACAGCCGAAGAAATTGGTAATGCAATTGTTAATACAAACAATTCTATAGTATGTGGTTTTAATGTAGTGAAAGGTTTTCTAAATTTTTCAATTAAAAGTTCTATTTGGTTAGCAGAGTTTAATAATTGGCTAAAAGATGAAAGTTTTGGTAAAGCCAAAAAGGAATCAGGAAAAACATTAATGGTTGAATATTCTTCACCCAATACGAACAAACCATTGCATTTAGGACACTTAAGAAATAACTTTTTAGGGTATTCAGTTGCTGAAATTTTAAAAGCTAATGGACACGATGTTATTAAAACACAGATTATTAATGACCGTGGTATACATATTTGTAAAAGTATGTTGGCATGGCAATTATTTGGAGAAGGAGAAACTCCTGAAACTTCTGGTTTGAAAGGGGATAAGCTAATTGGTAAGTATTACGTTCAGTTTTATGTTGCTTATAAGAAAGAGGTAGAAGCACTAATTGCTGATGGAATGCCCAAAGATGAAGCCGAAAAGTCAACTAAAATTTTGGCTAAAGCACAAGAAATGCTCCAGAAATGGGAGCAAGGAGACGAGGAAATACGAACGTTGTGGAAAAAGATGAACAATTGGGTTTATGATGGTTTTGAAGTGACTTACAAAAATATGGGGGTTGATTTTGATTCTTTATATTATGAGTCTGAGACTTATCTTATCGGTAAAGAAGTTGTAGAAGAAGGCTTATCAAAAGGTGCATTTTATAAAAAGGAAGACGGTTCTGTTTGGTGTGATTTAAGTGCCGATAAAATGGATGATAAATTACTGCTTCGTGGAGATGGAACATCTGTTTATATGACTCAAGATATTGGAACTGCATTGTTACGTTATAGAGATAATCCATCACTTTCTGGTTTAATTTATACAGTAGGAAATGAGCAAAACCATCATTTCAAGGTTTTGTTTGCCATTTTAAT
>CALDTD010000381.1 GCA_937924345.1 uncultured Flavobacteriales bacterium
TGCAGCTCCATTATTTTCACTTTTAATTCCTAAAGTAGTAAGTACTTCGTTAATATTAATTTTTCCGCTCATTGTGTGTTTATATGTTTTTTTGTTTTAGACAATTTACGTCTAGTCAAGTTTATTTTAATCGCTGAACAACAGCTTCCCAACCACCGCCATTATAGACATTAGTCATGCCATGTTGCTGAAGAAACATAGTTGCTTGTCCGCTTCTACCTCCACTTTTACAGCATAGAATAATATCTCCTTCAATTTTTTTAAATTCTTCAATTTTATCTGGGACAGTTCCCAAAGGAATATTGATAGAACCCTCTACACATCCTTCTTCAAACTCATATACTTCCCTAACATCAATAATTGTTGCTTTATTATAGTCTAATTCTTGTAAGCTCATTTCGTTTTTTTTTATTAATTTAAAGTACTAGCACATACTTCTTCGGTTAATTTTAGTGTTGTATTTTTCTTTATTGCTCCAAAGCCACCTTTTACATCTACTAGGTTATGTATGCCGTTTGCTTTTAAAATGGAAATAGCAATTACAGATCGGTATCCACCGCCACAGTATATATAATACTCTTTATCTGCTTCATAACTATCGATGTTATAATGAATTTGATCTAGTGGTTTAAAGTCGCAACCTTCCACGTGTGAAGACTCATATTCACCATTATTTCGAACATCAAGAAGATTGATCCCTTGTTTAAATTCAGTTTCCATTTCCTCTGCAGACACAGAATTTAACGTTGCTATGCTATTTCCAGAATCTAACCATGTTTGGAATCCTCCTTTTAAGTAGCCCAGTGAGTTATCATATCCAATTCTAGCTAATCTAGACACGGCTTCTTCTTCTCTACCTAGTGGTGAAATTAAAATAATTGGTTGATTAATGTTTTCGATTAAGGCACCCACCCAAGGAGCAAACTGTCCGTCTAATCCAATAAATAGTGAATTTGGGATATGTGCTTCTATAAAGTCTTTTTGGTTTCTACAGTCTAAGACTAAGCCTTCATTATTTTTTGCTAATTCCTGAAATTCGTTTAGCGATAGAGGAGTTGTTCCTCTTTTTACAATAGAATCTATACCTAAATTAACAGATTTGTTTAATGCTACATTTTTCGGGAAATATTGAGGTGGCTCTGAAATACCTGAAGTTACTTCTTCTACAAATTCACTTTCGGTCATATTAGACCTAAGTGCATAATTTGTAGCTTTTTGATTTCCTAAGGTATCAAATGTTTCTTTACTCATGTTTTTTCCACAAGCAGAACCAGCTCCATGACCAGGGTATACAATTAAGTTATCTTCTAGTGGAATGATTTTATTTCTTAACGAATTAAAAAGTGTCTTTGCCAAATCTTCTTTGGTTAACTCTGATTTTGCTGCTAAATCTGGACGGCCTACGTCTCCTATAAATAATGTGTCTCCTGTAAAAATACAATGGTTTTCACCTTCTTCATTTTTCAATAAATAGGTGCTAGACTCCATTGTATGTCCTGGAGTGTGTAATAACTCAAGTTTAAGTTTTCCTATATTAAAAGTTTCTCCGTCTTTACCACTATGAAAATCAAAGTCTGTTTGCGCATTTGGTCCAAAAACAATCGTAGCTCCTGTTCTTTTTGCTAAATCTACATGTCCAGAAACAAAGTCTGCATGAAAATGTGTTAGAAAAACATATTTAATTTTCGCGCCAGCTGTTGCTGCCATTTCTAAGTAAGTTTCAATATCTCTTAGTGGATCTATAATTGCTGCTTCCCCTTCTGATTCTATATAGTAAGCAGCTTCTGCAAGGCATTTTGTGTAAATTTGTTCTACTTTCATTTTAAAATATAATAGGCAAGACAAACTGTTATTTATTATTGGCTTACTCTTTTTAGTAAAGGTAATCGAAAGTTCTTATTTTAGCAAAATATACAATTACCAATGGTAAAACCCAAAAAACACCTCGGTCAGCACTTCCTAATCGATGATAGCATTAGTTATAACATTGCAAATGCATTAAAAAACACAGGTCAATACTCTCATGTGATTGAGGTTGGACCCGGAACTGGTGCCTTAACAAAGCATTTATTAGCGAATAAAGCATTTACCACAGTTGCTGCAGAAATTGATCGAGAATCTGTTGCTTATTTAGGAGAACACTTTACTGATTTAAAAGTAATTGAGGAAAGCTTTTTAGGGTTAGATTTTGATAAGGTTACAGAAGGAAATATAGCTGTTGCAGGAAATTTTCCTTATAACATTTCTACTCAGATTTTATTTAAAGTTTACGATGAGAAAGACAGAGTTCCAGAGGTCGTTGGAATGTTTCAAAAAGAGGTAGCAGAACGCGTTGCCGAGAAACCAGGGTCCAAAAAGTATGGAATATTAAGTGTTTTGTTACAAGCCTTTTATGATATAGAATATTTGTTTACTGTAAACGAAGATGTCTTTGATCCTCCACCTAAAGTAAAGTCGGGAGTAATTAGAATGGTGCGAAACAATGTGACAGATTTAGGTTGTGATCATAAGAAGTTTAAAACGATAATTAAAACAGCATTTAACCAACGTAGAAAAATGCTGCGTAGTT